>JAEZID010000118.1 GCA_023416195.1 Pseudomonadota bacterium
GTGCCGCACAGCTCCGCGACCCGCGCGTCCAGCCCGGCCATGTCGATGGGGGCGCCGGCCTCGGCCTGGGCGCGCGCCTCGTCCAGCGCGGCGGCCACGGCGGCGATGTCCTTATGGAGTGCGGCGGTCACGGCGCGTCTCCGGAATTGTCATCCCCGTCCGGCGGCATCGTGCCGTTGGCGCGGTAGACGTAGGCGAGGATCTCGGCCACGGCGGCGATGGCCTCGATGGGGATTTCGCTGTCCACGTCGATGGCCGACAGAACCTGCACGAGGTCGGCGTCCTCGCGCACCTTCACGTCGTTGGCGAAGGCCAGTTCCAGGATCTGTTCGGCGACGTGGCCCTTGCCGGTGGCCACGATCTTGGGCAGGGACTGCGTCCCCAACTCATACTTCAGCGCCACCGCCACGGGGCGGCGCGCGGGAGGGCGGTTGCCGGGAGGGCGGTTGTTCGAGGACGGCGCGGACAAGGGCTTCCTGCCGAATGGCCTGGGTCGGTCCGCGCATCCTGTGGGCATATGCTTAACGAAGCGTGAAAGCGTAAGCGGCGCTTTCCCTTATTGTCCCTGCTTCGGCGGTTCCCCATGCATCTGCTGGTGCATGGCCCCGTGGCCAGCCCCGCCATGCGGCATTCCGCCATGCCCCATGCCACCAGTGCCGCCCGGTCCCATGGCGCCGGCACCCTGGATGGGCACCTCCACGGTCACCGTGCCGGCCTTGGCGAAGGTCAGCGTCACCGGGAACCGGCCGCCTTGCGTCAGCGGCTGCTTCAGGCCCATCAGCATGACGTGCAGCCCGCCGGGGCGCAGCGCGACCGGCTCGCCGGGGGGCAGTTCGATGGCGTCCACCTGGCGCATCTTCATGACGCCGTCGTCCATCAGGTGCGTGTGCAGCTCCGCCTTCTCGGCGGCGGGGGTTTCGGCGCCGACCAGGCGGTCGGTCTCCGTCCCGTTGTTCTTGATGGTCATGAAGGCCGCCCCGCTGCGCGCCGCCGGGGTGCCGGCCCGCGCCCAGGGCTCCGTCACGGAAACCATTCCGTCCGCGAAGGCCGTCCCGGCGGCGAAGGTCAACGCAATGGCGGCTATTCTGGCGAGCGTGCTCATGATCGGCGTTCCATCGGCTGCGTTCCCGAATTGGCCGCCACCTTACCACGCCGGCCGCCGTGGTCCAGCCGGCTCCGGTTCGCGCGAGGGCTCAACCGGGGCGGTTCGGCGGTGGGGCGACACTCCGCATTCATTCTTCATTAACATAAACAGGCGACCATCAACGTGACCCGCCGCGTCCGCGATCTCGCGTGCGTGGGGAACTTCTTTTCCGGGACAGGGCCATGGACCTCGGCAATCTCGGCCTCTTCAAGCTGATGTCGCGCAAGATGGGCTGGCTGACCCAGCGCCAGCAGGTGCTTGCCCAGAACATCGCCAACGCCGACACGCCGGAGTACAAGGGCAACGACCTGAAGCCCTTCACCTTCCGCGACGCCCTGTCCGACAGCCGCCGTTTGCAGGCCAGCACGACCAACGCCGCCCACCTTCAGGGGACTCGCGGTGTGGGCGGCATGGACAAGGAACAGCGCCAGAAGAACCCGTACGAGACCGCGCCCGACGGCAACAACGTCATTCTTGAAGAGCAGATGATGAAGGTCGGTCAGAACGCCATGGACTACCAGACCATCACCAACCTCTACAAGAAACAGGTCAACATGATCCGGACCGCGATGCGCAGCGGCAACGGCTGAGGACGGGTAGGGGAGACACGGCATGGATCTCTTCAAGGCAATGGCGGTTTCCGCCTCCGGCATGAAGGTGCAGGGCACGCGCCTGAAGGTCATCGCGGAGAATTTGGCGAACGCCAACACCACGGCCGAAACGCCGGGCGATCTGCCGTACCGGCGCAAGGTCGTCACCTTTCAGAACGCGCTCGACCGCCAGATGGGGGTGGAGACGGTCCGCGTCGCCAAGATCGACGTGGACAAGAAGGATTTCGAACGGCGCTACGACCCGTCGCACCCCTCCGCCGACGCGGACGGCTACGTGCTGCTGCCCAACGTCAGCTCGATCATCGAGGCGATGGACATGCGCGAGGCCCAGCGTTCCTACGAAGCCAACCTGTCCGCCATCGACAGCGCGCGTCAGATGCTGACCCGCACCATTGATATCCTCCGCACCTGATCCGGCCGCCTGAAGGAAGGGAACTCGTCCCATGGTCAACCCCATCAACGCCGCCGCGGCCTACGCCTCCACCGCCGCACGGGCGACCGGTCCCGGCCTGGGGCCGCGCGACGGCGTGTCCTTCGGCGACGTGCTGGAACAGGCCGCCAAGGACGGCATCGGCACCCTGAAGCAGGGCGAGAAGATGACCGCGCTGGCCGCCGTCGGGCAGGCCGACCTGACCGACGTGGTGCAGGCCGTGACCAACGCCGAGGTGACGCTGCAGACCGTCACCACCGTGCGCGACAAGGTGCTGAGCGCCTATCAGGAAATCCTGCGCATGCCGATCTGACGGCGCGCCTTCGCTGGTTCCACCGCCATGAGCGACACCGAAGTCATCGAGATCTGCCGCACCTCCATCGTCACGCTGGTGTTCGTGATGGGGCCGATCCTCGTCATCATGATGGCGGTGGGCACGGTCATCTCCGTTTTTCAGGCCGTGACCCAGATCAGCGAGCAGACACTCGCCATGGTGCCGAAGGTGCTGGTGGTTTTCGGCCTGTCGATCCTGCTGATGCCCTTCATGCTGGGCGAGTTGCGGGAGTTCTTCCAGCACGAGATCGCCGACCGCATCGTCGCCATCGGAACCGGATCGAACGGCGTGCCCGGCGCCGGCGGATGAACGTCCTTCAGCAGCTTCTGGGGGAGCAGCTGTTCGTCTGGCTGCTGGTCTTCGCGCGGGTCGGCACCGCCTTCAGCGTGATGCCGACCATCGGCGACGCTTTCGTCTCCGCGCGCACGCGCCTTCTCTTCTCCCTTGCCGTCAGCGTCCTGGTCGCCCCGATCCTGAACGACCGCATGCCGGCGATGCCGACCAACGTCTTCAGCCTCCTCGTGCTGATGGTCGGGGAGATGGCGGTGGGCATCTTCCTCGGCACCGTCGCGCGCCTGCTGATGGGCGCGCTGGAGGTGGCCGGTTCCATCATCGCCCTCCAGGCGGGCCTCGCCAACGCGCAGATGTTCAACCCGGCCATGGCCTCCCAAGGCTCCCTGCCCGGTGCGCTGATGGGCTGGCTGGGGCTGCTGCTGATCTTCATCACCAACCTGCACCATCTGCTGATCATGGCGGTGGTGGACAGCTACGCCACCTTCGTGCCCGGCGCGCCCATCCCCATCGACGACATGGCCAACGTGGTCGGGCAACTGGTCTCGAAAAGCTTCCTGCTGGGTGTCCAGATGGCGGCGCCCTTCCTCATCTCGGGCATGCTGTTCGCGCTGGCGCTGGGCCTGCTGAACAAGCTGGCGCCGCAGATCCAGGTCTTCTTCCTGTTCACGTCGATCCAGGTGGCGCTCGGGCTGTTCATGTTCGCGCTGACGCTGGCGGCGATGATGATGTTCTGGCTGACTCATTTCGAGGCGGCCTTCGTCGATTTCCTGAAACCGACCTGATCGGGGAGGAAAGCCGATGTCCGAAGACGCGGACGAGTCATCCAAAACAGAAGAGCCGACACAAAAGAAGCTCGACGAGGCCCACAAGGAAGGCCGCTACGCGCTCACCCAGGAAATCGGCAACTGGCTGATGGTGGCGGCGGCACTCCTCATCCTGGTGTCGATCCTGCCGGGGACGATGAAGGGGCTGGTCCCGCGCCTGAATTATTACTTTGCCAACATCGACCAGATCGCCATGGATCAGGCGTCGGTCGGGATGATTCTGATGCGTCTGGTGAAGGACGCCCTGTGGGCGTTGTGGCTGCCGCTCCTGCTTCTGGGTTTCGCGGGCGTGATGGGAACGGTTGGGCAGAAGGGCTTCAAGGTCTCCTGGACGCTGATCGCGCCGAAGTTCGAGAAGCTCAATCCGCTGCCCGGCCTGAAAAACATGTTCACGGTCGAGAAGCTCGTCGAACTCGGCAAGAGCCTGGCCAAGCTGACGGTGGTCGGCGTCGTCGCCTACATGGCGTTGCAGCCGATGATGACCGGCATCGAGCATTTCATCGGCATCGACATGGTGCAGCTGGTCCGCGAGATGGACGGCCTGACCTTCCGCCTGCTGGCCGGCGTGCTGGCGATCCTCACGGTGATCGCCGCCGCCGACCTGTTCTGGCAGCGTCACAGCTACAACAAAAAGATGAAAATGACGAAGCAGGAGGTGAAGGACGAGCACAAGCAGCAGGAAGGCGATCCCCATGTGAAGGGCCGCATCCGCCAGCTCCGCTTCGAGCGCGCGCGCAAGCGCATGATGGCCGCCGTGCCCTCCGCTGACGTGGTGGTGACGAACCCGACCCACTTCGCCGTCGCGTTGAAATACGATTCGCAGACGATGGGCGCGCCCATGGTGGTCGCCAAGGGCGCCGACCAGATCGCCTTCAAAATCCGTGAAATCGCTGAGGCGAACGACGTTCCCGTGATGGAGAACCCGCCGCTCGCCCGCGCGCTCTACGCCACATGCGACATCGACGAAGAAGTGCCGTCCGAGCACTATCGCGCGGTCGCGGAAGTTATTACCTATGTTTTCAAGCTGAAGGGGCGTTCGGCGCGGAACTGATTGCCGTCGCATGCCCCCTCCCGGTGGCGAACGGCTTTTCGGAGTTTCGGTGGACGACGCAACCTCATCCTTCGTCGACGGCGCCCGCGCCGGTTTCCCGGCCGGCGTGACCGGCGCCGCGCCGGACCGGTCCGGCCGGGCATTGGCCGCGGTGGCGCTGTCGGCGCTGGCCGTCATCGGGCTGGCGGTGATGGCGGCGGGCCTCGTGCTCGACCATGACGTCCTGGCCTGGATCGGCATCGCCGTCGCCGCGACCGGCGCGACCGTCCTGGCGATCCGGCTCAGCGTGACGCGCCGGCGCCTCACCCACACCGGCGTCCTGCTCGGCGGCGCGCTGGAGGGGCTGCCCGCCGGACAGCTCGTCTGCGACGGCTCGGGTCACGTCGTCTTCGTCAACACCGCCTTCCGCACCCTGACCGGCTGGAGCGAGGGCGAGCCGCCGCTCCGCGCGCTGGAGCGCCAGTTCGCGGCCGACCCCGACAGCGCCGCCGAGTTCCGCCGCCTGCACGAGCGCATGCGCGGCGGCGTCTCGGCCACGGCCGAACTGGCCGTTCTGCGCGACGGGCGGCCGACCGAATGGCGGCGCATCCAGGCCCAACCAATCGACGGCCATCCCGGCGCCGCGCTGTGGCGGGTGGAGGACATCACCGCGCGGCGCGAACTCGATCAGGTGATGCTGCGCGAGCAGGCGAAGCTGATGGACTTCATGGACCATGCGCCGGTCGGCTTCTTCTCCGTCGACCAGGACGGCCATTTTCTGTTCGTGAACGGTACCCTGGCGAAGTGGCTGGGCTGCGCCCCCCGCGATCTCGTGGAGAGCGACCGGCGCCTGCACGAGGTGCTGGCCCATCCGCCGCTCAACGCCGCCCCCTATGATCTTCTGGAGGGCGGCGGGGTGGAGCAGCGCGGCGAGGTCGCCATGCGCGGGCTTCAGGGCCGCCGCTTCCAGGCGTCGATCGCGCAGACGGTTGTGACGGCGGAGGACGGCCATACGATCCACACCCGTTCCGTCGTCCGCGATCTGACCCCGGAGCGCGAGTGGCAGGAGGCCCTGCGCCTGTCCGAACAGCGCTTCCAGCGCTTCTTCGAGGACGCGCCCATCGGCATCGCCCTGGTGGACGAGGGTGGGCGTCTGGCCGAATGCAACCAGGCTTTCCTGACCTTGATCGAAAGCGACTCGGCGAGCGTCATCGGCCGCCCCATGGCCGACCTCATCCTGCCCGCCGAGCGCGCCATGGTGAGCGAACGCCTGACCGCCGTGCAGGGCGGCGCCGACCCGGCGGCTCCGCTTGAGGTGCGTCTTACCGGCGGCCGCGAGCTGGTGGCCCAGCTCTACGCCCGCCGCCTCGGCGGCGTCGGGGCGGAGGGCGGGGCGGGTCTGATCCTGCACTTCATCGACATGACCGAGCGCAAGAGCCTGGAGGCCCAGTTCGCCCAGTCGCAGAAGATGCAGGCGGTCGGCCAGCTGGCCGGCGGCGTGGCGCACGACTTCAACAACCTGCTGACCGCGATGATCGGCTTCTGCGACCTGCTTCTGCTGCGGCACAAGCCGGGCGACCAGTCCTTCAGCGACATCATGCAGATCAAGCAGAACGCCAACCGCGCGGCCAACCTCGTGCG
>JAEZID010000185.1 GCA_023416195.1 Pseudomonadota bacterium
ACGCGGTCGAGGTTGGGCAGCTTGCCGTGCGGGATGGCGATGCCATGGCCCACGCCGGTGGTGCCCAACCGCTCGCGTTCCAGCAGGACGTCGAAGATCGCCCGTTCGTGCTGGCCGGTCAGCTCGGCCGCCCTGCGCGCCATATCCTGCAAAGCCTGCTTTTTGCTGCCGGCCTTGAGGTTGGGGATGATGGCGTGCGGCGTGATGAGATCGAGCATGACGCGTCGAATGTGGTTGAGACGGAACCCGACAGATCAGGCGCCGGCCTTCTCCGCGGGGTCGACCCAGCCGATGTTGCCATCGGCCCGGCGGTACACCAGGTTCAGGCGGCCATGGGCGCTGTTGCGGAACAGGAGCGCCGGCGCCTCCGCCAGTTCCAGACGCATCACGGCCTCGCTCACCGTCGAGGTCACGATGGAGGTTTCCATCTCGGCGACGACGATGGGCTGGGCCTTCTCGGCCGCGGCCTCGCCCTCGACATGGTGGTCGTCCTTCTCCGCTTCCAGAACCTGATAGCGGGCGGGCACCGGCTCATGCGTGGCATCGCCGTTGTGGTGATCGCGCAGGCGGCTCTTGTAGCGGCGCAGGCGCTTGGACAGCTTTTCGCACGCGGTGTCGAAGGCCGGATACGGCTCGGTCGCCTCGGAGGCGCTCTGCAGGACGATGCCACGGCCCACATGGACCTGGATGTCGGCCTTGAACAGGTGGGCATCCTTGGTCAGGACGACGTTGGCCTCGATCGGCTTGTTGAAATACTTGCCGACGACGGAGTTCAGGCTGTCCGCGACATGGGTGCGCAGAGCATCGCCAACGTCAAGCTGCTTGCCTTTGACGGTCAGTTGCATTTTGGGAGGTTTCCAAATTGGTCCGCGATGGACAGAAAACGACGGCGGGCCGCCATGTGCGGACCGGGACCATAGTGGTCATGGCTTAGGCTGTCAACGAACGACCGCCCTATCCCGAACCGCCTACATGCGTGACATCTTGGCACGGCGTCGCTGCACCGATGACGGTATGCGCATGGCCTCACGATACTTCGCAACCGTCCGGCGCGCAATGTCGATCCCCCCGCCGCGCAGAATCTCGACGATTTTGTCGTCGGACAGCACGTCCTCCGGCTTTTCGGCGTCGATCATCGTCTTGATGCGGTGGCGCACGGCCTCCGCCGAGTGGGCGGCCTGACCGTCCGCGCCCTGGATCGCGGAGGTGAAGAAATACTTCAATTCGAACACGCCGCGCGGCGTCGCCATGAACTTGTTGGTCGTGACGCGGCTGACCGTGCTTTCGTGCATGCCGATGGCCTCGGCGATGTCGCGCAGGATCAGCGGCTTCAGGTGCGAGACGCCGTGGATGAAGAAGGCGTCCTGCTGGCGGATGATCTCCCCCGCCACCTTCAGGATGGTGGTGGCGCGCTGGTGCAGCGACTTGACCAGCCAGTTGGCCGACTGGAAGCGCTCGGTGATGTATTCCTTGTCGGCCTTGTTCCGGGCCGTGCCGGAGATGCGCGCGAAATAGCGGTGTTGACCAGCACGCGCGGCAGCGTGTCGGGGTTCAGGTCGATCAGCCAGCCGCCGCCGGGGTTGGCGCGCATCAGGATGTCCGGCGTCACCAGTTGGGCCGGGGTGTGGTCGAAGGACAGCGCCGGCTTCGGGTTCAGCTTCCGGATCTCCGACACCATGTCGGCGATGTCCTCGGCATCGACCCCGCAGACCTTCATCAGGGCCGGCAGGTTGCGCGCCGCCAGAAGCTCCAGATTGTCGAGCAGCGCCGCCATCGCGGGGTCGAGCCGGTTCTTCTCGCGCAGCTGGATGGCGAGGCATTCCTTCAGGGAGCGGGCGAAGATGCCCGGCGGGTCGAAGCGCTGGACGGCGGCCAGCACCCGCTCCACCCGCTCCGGCTCGCAGCCGAGCTGGCCGGCGAGCGCCTCGACCTCCAGCCCGACGAGCCAGCCGGCCTCGTCCAGCATGTCGATCAGGGCAAGGCCGATCAACTGGTCGCCGTGGTCCGGCAGGTCGATCTTCAGCTGTTCGGTGAGATGGTCGCGCAGGCTCTTCTGGCCGGTGAGCGTCGCCTCAAGGTTCGAGTCGTCGTCCTCGAAGCCGCCGCGCCCGCCGCGCTCGTTCCACTGGCCGTAGACGTCGCTGGACCCGTCCGTGCCGTCGGAGAAACGGTCGTCGGAATAGACGTTCTCGAAATCGGTGTCGAGCGGCGATTCGGAGGAGGAACCCATCGTTTCCGACGAGGTCATCTCCACCGTGTCGCGGGTGCGTCCGTCGGGAATCGGGGCCGGCGGCTCGTCGAGGTTGGAGCGTTCCGCGCCGGCCGCGTCCGAACCGCCGTCGCCCCCGCCACCATCGGAACCGCCCGAATCGCCGGGGCCGCCGTCACGCTCAAGCAGGGGGTTCTGCTCGATCTCCCGGTCCACGAAGTCGGACAGCTCGATGTTCGAGAGTTGCAGCAGCTTGATGGCCTGCTGCAACTGGGGCGTCATGACCAGGGTTTGGGCCTGGCGGAGATCGAGACGTTGACTGAGCGCCATGGGCGGGAGGACCAGGCTAGAGGCTGAACCGGTCGCCGAGGTAGACCCGGCGCACATCCTCGTGCGCCACGATCTCCGACGGCTCTCCCTCCATTAGTACCACACCATCGTGCAAGATGTATGCCCGATCGACGAGGTCGAGCGTTTCTCTTACGTTGTGATCCGTTATCAACACCCCGATACCCCGGTCGCGCAGATGGCCGACCAATTCGCGGATGTCGTTGACCGC
>JAEZID010000202.1 GCA_023416195.1 Pseudomonadota bacterium
TGTCCACGCCGTCGTCGAAGACGACGATGCCGCCGTGCCCGACCATCGCCTCCGCCGCCGCGAAGGCCTCGTAATCCTTGGGCAGGTCGAACAGGGCCGGCGGCAGGTAGGCGCCGAGCGGGCCGCCAGCCTGCACCGCCCGGATCGGCCGCCCGGTCAGCGTGCCGCCGCCGAAGTCGTACAGCAGCTCGTGCAGCGTGACGCCGAAAGCCTTCTCCACGATGCCGCCGTGTTTGATGTTTCCGGCGAGCTGGAAGGCCAGCGTGCCGCGCGACCGGCCGACGCCGAAGTCGCGGTAATAGGCGGCCCCCCTGTCGAGGATCACCGGCACGGAGGTCAGCGACAGCACGTTGTTGACGATGGTCGGCTTGCCGAACAGCCCCTCCAGCGCCGGCAGCGGCGGCTTGGCGCGGACGGTGCCGCCCTTGCCCTCCAGGCTCTCCAGCATGGAGGTCTCCTCGCCGCAGATGTAGGCGCCGGCCCCGACGCGGACCTCCAGATGGAAGCTGTGGCCGGTGCCGTGGATCTCGTCGCCCAGCCAATGTTCGTCGTAGGCCAGCCGGATCGCCTCGCGCATGGTGGCGACGGCGTGCGGGTATTCGGAGCGGATGTAGATGTAGCCTTGCCGGGCGCCGACCGCGAAGGCGGCGATGGTCATGCCCTCGATCAGGCAGAAGGGGTCGCCTTCCATGATCATGCGGTCGGCGAAGGTGCCGCTGTCGCCCTCGTCGGCGTTGCAGCAGATGAACTTCTCGTCCGCCTTGGCGTCCAGCACCGTCTTCCACTTGATGCCCGTGGGGAAGCCGGCGCCGCCGCGCCCGCGCAGGCCGGAGTCCGTGATCTCATTGACTATCTCCGCCGGCGTCATGGCGAGCGCCCGTTCCAGCCCCCGGAAGCCGCCGTGCAGGCGGTAGTCCTCGACCGACAGCGGGTCGATGATGCCGCAGCGCGCGAAGGTCAGCCGCTCCTGCTTCGCGAAGTAGGGGATCGCCTCGGTCGGGCCGTGGCACAGCGGATGGTCGGCGCCGTCCAGGAAGCCGGCGTCGAACAGGCCGGGCACGTCGTCGGCGGACACCGGCCCGTAGGCGACGCGGCCCTCCGAAGTCTCGACCTCGACCAGCGGTTCCAGCCAGAGCATGCCGCGCGAGCCGTTGCGGACGATGCGCACCGGGACGCCGCGTTTGCTCGCCTCCGCGCGGATCGCCGCCGCCACGGCGTCGGCGCCGACCGACAGGGCCGCCGCGTCGCGCGGTACAAAGATGGTGTGCAGAGGCTGGTTCATCGCACGGCCTCCTTCGCCAGGATGGCGTCGAAGCGCCGGGCGTCCACGCGGCCGTGCAGCGTCTCGTCCACCATCACCGCCGGGGCCAGGGCGCAGTTGCCCAGGCAGAAGACCGGCTCCAGCGTGAAGGCGTCGTCGGCCGTGGTCTCGTGGAAGTCCACCTTCAGCCGCCGGCGGATGTGGTCGATCAGCCCGTCGGCGTTCATGGACTGGCAGGCTTCCGCCCGGCAGACCTTGATGGTGTGGCGGCCCGGCCGGCTGCGCCGGAATTCGTGGTAGAAGGACACCACCCCATGCACGTCGGCGCGCGACAGGTTCAGTTCGCGGGCGAGGAGGGGAATGGCCTCCTCGTCGATGCAGCCGAATTCCTCTTGCAGGGCGTGCAGGATCGGCAACAGGTTGCCGCGCAGATGCCGGTGGGCATCGACGATCGATGCGGCGCGTTCCGCGCTCCACGGAGATCGAGCGTTCACGGTCCCTCCCCACGGCCGCTGACGCGGCCATTGTCTTGGCACGGCCGCCTCGGCGGCCACTGTGTTGGATTGCGCCCGCTTTGTTCGCTGGGCTTGCAATCAGGATGGCCGACGACGGGAAGGGCCGGCAAATTTCATTTTCTGATGACGCGATAGCCTTTCCCTATCGCCTCCAGGGTGCGAGCGCCTCCTCGGTCGTGGCGCGGATGCGGGCGGCCAGCGCGTCCTCAGCCGCGACGGCGGCCAGCGCCGAGGCGAGCGGGGCCGGCGGGTCGCGGTCGGCGAAGACCAGCCCCACGGCGTAGGTCAGATCGGGCTCGACCAGCGGCAACGCCACCAGATCGGGCTGCGGCGCCACCATGGTCAGAAGCTGCCCCGGCACCACGCTGGCGCAGGGGCCGTTGCGCGCCAGCGTGTAGAGTGTGGCGACGGAGTTGGTCTCCATCACCGACGTCACGCTGCGCCCGGCCATGCGGAAGGCGGCGTCGGCGATGCGGCGGTTCTGCATATCGGGGGTGAGCAGGCACAGCGGCAGGTCCGCCGCCGCGGCCCAGGGGAGGGCGGCGGCCCCCTCCGGGACCTGCGCGCGGCGCGCCAGCAGGAAGTAACGCTCCGAATAGAGCGGCACGGTGCGCACGTTGCTCAGCGGCTCGTTGTCCAGATAGGTTACCGCCGCGTCCAGTTCGAAGGCGTCGAGGTCGCGCTGGATCTCCCGCGAACTGAGCGAGGTGATGCAGGAGCGGATCTGCGGAAAGCGCTCGGCGAAGCGGGCCAACAGATGCGGCACCGCCGGCAGGGCCGTGGGGATCGCCCCGATGCGCAGGTGGCCGGACAGCCCCTGCGCCAGCGCCGCCAGCTCCTGGTGCAGGCCGTCGCGCTCGGCGATGATGCGCCGGGCGTATTCCAGCACCTTCAGCCCTTCCGGCGTGAAGCCGGCGAACTTCTGGCCGCGCTCCACGATGGGGACGCGCAGATCCTCTTCCAACTGGCGGATGGCGTTGGACAGCGTGGGCTGGGAGACGTGGCAGGCCTCCGCCGCTCGCCCGAAATGCCTCTCGCGGGCCAGCGCCAGCAGATAGACGAAGCGGCGGAACATCGGCGCCTTAACCTCCGGGGGACTGGAAGCCGTGGCGCTGGAGAATGGCTTGCCCCTCCGGCGCCAGAACGAAGGCGACGAAGGCCTGGCCGCGCGCCGCGTCCCCCCGCGCGACCGTCGCGATGCCGTATTCGGCGCCGACCGACAGGGCGTCGGGCACGGCGACGATCTTCAGGGCGGGCAACTCCCGCACCGCCAACCGGGCGTTGGTGCAGTAGGTGAGGAACAGGTCGGCGCTGTCGCGCTCCATCAGCCACGCGTAGGTGTTGCGTCCCTCCGGCGGCGGCGCGCTCTGCGGCCCGCCGGCCAGCTTCAGCGCCTTGGCATCAAGTGCGGCGGTGCTGCCCGGCCGCAGCGCTTCGGCCTTGCGGAAGAGTTCCCATGTGTAGTCGCCGGCCGGGTCGCTCTTCGGCGTCGAGGTGCCGAGGCGCACCGCAGGATCCAGCATGCGGTCGAGCAGCGTGTCGGTACTGACCGCCAGTTCCGGCTTGGCGAGCGCGCAGAGCGTGTTGCGCGCGAAGGGCCGCACCGCTCCGGTCACGCCGGCCTTTTGCAGCGCCTGCGGG
>JAEZID010000285.1 GCA_023416195.1 Pseudomonadota bacterium
GCCGGGCGACCATGAGGCCGAGGTTGCGCGCGCTGGAACAGCCGAGGTTGAGGTCCGGGTTGTGCCAGGCGCCCACGTCGTCGCGCGGCGGCGGCAGGGCGGCGGCGTCGCAGTCCGGCGGCACGACGGTCAGCCGGCGCGGGCTGTCCGCCGCCGGGGCGACGGTGATGGGAAATTCCCGCAGCTCCGTCACGTTCTGCTGCATGGTGCAGCCGGCCGTGAGGACCATGAAGGCCAGGGCGGGGGCGAATGGGAAGCGGCGCGGCGGCATGGCGGTCCTCATTCGACGGAGAAGCCGACCGGGCCGGTCAGGCCGAGGCGGGCGGGAGGCCGGGTGCCCGGTCCGGGAACGGTCATCCGCCCGAACAGCAGGCGGTCCACCAGCGAGGCCGGCGAGATGGTGTCGGTCGGCGCGGCGATCATCCCCGGCGAGGCGACCGGGCGCACCAGATAGGGCGTCACGATGATGACCAGCTCCGTCTCGCTGCGCCGGAAGCGGGTCGAGCGGAACAGGGTGCCGAGCACCGGCACATCGCCCAGGAACGGGAACTTGTCGATCGCCTGGTCGATGTTGTTCTGCAACAGGCCGGCGATGGCGAAGCTCTGCCCGCTGCCCAGCTCGATGGTCGTCTCGGCGCGGCGGGTCGACAGGCCGGGGACGCGGAAGCCGATGTTGGACCCCACCGTGACCGACAGGCCGCCGACTTCGGTCAGCTGGCTGACCTCGGGCCGCACGCGCATGCTGATGCGATCGGTGCCGACCAGCGTCGGCGTGAAGGCCAGCGACACGCCGAACTGCTTGTATTCGATGCCGATGGAACCGTTGTCGCCCGGCACGGGGATGGGGAACTCGCCGCCGGCCAGGAAGCTGGCCGTTTCGCCCGACTGGGCGACGAGGTTCGGCTCGGCCAGGACGGTGACGAGGCCGTCGCGCGCCAGCGCGTCGATCAGGCCGTTGATGTCGTAGTTCTTGCCGTTCGTGCCCGCGTAGAGGCTCATCTTGTCCTGGGGACGGACGAGCACGCCGTCTTGGAAGTTGATGTCGGTGAGGCCGGACCCGAGGATGAAGCGGAAGCCGCCGACGTTCAGCATGTTCTCCCAGTTGATGCCGAACTCCTCGCGGACGTCGCGGCCCACCTCCGACACGCGCACGCGCAGCATGACCTGGCTGGTGCCGGTGATGGACAGGCGGTTGAGGACCTCGCCGTTCTCCCCGGCGAACTTGCGGGCGATGGACCGGGCGTCCTCCGCCTCGGTCTGGCTGGCCACCTCGCCGGACAGGACGACGGCGCCGTCGAGGGAGGAGACGGCGATGCGGCGGTTCGGCAGGCGCTGGCGCAACGCGCGCTCCAGCCCGCTGAGGTTCTGGGTGACGACGATCCTGCGGTTCAACACCACCTGTTCGCTGTTGTTCACCGCGATCAGCGAGGTCTCGCCCGGCTTCTTGCCGAACAGGTAGACCATCGTCGGCGACATGACCTGAAGGTCGGCGATGTCCGGGTTGGCGATGAAGACCGACGCGGCGGGCTGTTGCAGCCGGATCACCTCGCCCTTGTCCTGCTCCACCTGCATCGCGTCGGCGGCGGGAACGGCCGCCGGGGCGGGCGTGACCGGGTTCACCCGATTCTGGGCCGGCGCGGGGTTGGCCCCCAGAACGGCCGAAACCAGGATCGGAACGGCGAGCCAGAACGAAAGGCGACGCATCATCATAACACCGGCGTGAAGCCCCAGCGCGGCTTTCAGGCGCGCTAGCGCTGCGGGAACGAAACCTCCGCGGAGTCTCGGCCACGGACGACATGCACCTTTACTACAGGCGCGGCGTTTTCGCTTTGGTTAACCTCGACGTTGCCCGTGGAAACGGGGGGGGCGCCCAGCGCGCGGCTGATGTCGCGGTCCCAGGTGATGGTGTGGGACGGTCCGACCAGCGCGTCGGGGGCGGTTCCGGGGGCGCTTTCGGCGAGAGGCGCCGCGCCCTCCCCCACCACCGCGTCCGTCACGGTGGCGGCCAGCGACTCCGCCGCCGCCATTTCGATTCCGTCCGGCGCCGGAATCCCGAGGCTGCGCAGGGACAGCGACAGATGGCCGATTTCCACCGCCAGCGTCACCGCCTCGGCCTGACGGGTCGAAACCTCCAGCGTGGCGATCTGGGCGACCTTCGCTTCGCCCTTCTGGTCGTTGGTCCGCTGATCCATCGCCAGCACGCGGACGTCCGACAGCACGGTCTCGCTGGCCCGGCGGTCGGGCCCGTCGCCGCCGTCCGGGTTCTTCACCCGGTGTGTCAAAATCAGATCAACGCGGTCGCCGGGGAAGACGAGGCCGCCGATCCCCGTCACGCCGTTGATGGCGACCGACACCGCCCGCATGCCGGGGTTCAGCACGGCGGCGAGGAAACCCCGGTCGCCCGGCTTGACCAGACGGCCCGCCGTCACCGGCTCGCCCGCCCGCAGGCCCTGGCGGACCACGGCGCCGGCGAACTCCTCGGCGCCGCGGTCCCCTTCAACGACGTAGGTCTTTTCAAGCCCGTCGTCGGCCGGCCAGGCGCGCCAGCGCAGATGCGTCGGCTGGACCAGCGTGCCGGCCGGCAGGTCGCTCGCCGCCACCAGGACGTGCTTGCCCTTGGGCGCCTGCGGCGCGGTCTCGGCCTGGACCGGGGCGGCGCGGCTGTTCGACAGGACGGCGCGGGTGAACTGCACGGTCGCCCCGGCGATTACCAGAGCCAGCAGGACGAGGACGATCTTGCGGACGGACATGGCTCACCTCTTCCCTACGCGCCGAACCCGAGCAACAGCAGCGTCCACAGGCCGCCGGCCGCGATGGCGATGCCGTAGGGCAGCCGCGCCTGCATGGCGGTGGCCGCCGCGTCCCCGGAGGGCGCCGGAGCGGCGCGGCGCGCCAGACGGCGGGCCAGCAGCATGCCCAACCCCAGAAGGCCGCCGGCCAGCGCCGTGACCAGCAGCAGGTCGGCCGCATGGGCAGGCCCGGCCCACAGCGTCGCGGCGGCCAGCAGCTTCACGTCGCCGCCGCCCATCAGGCCGCCATAGAAAAGGCCGGCGCCGACCGCGAAGGCGGCCGCGCCGGCCAGGACGTGACCAAGCACCGGACTGTCGGACGGAGAAAAAATAGCAAAAGCCGCGAAGAGGCCGACCAGAAGAAGGCTGGTGGCGTTCGGAATGAGATAACGCCGAGCGTCGGAAACGGCCGCCCAGACGAAAACAGCCGCTGACGCGGCAAGAAGAAAGGTCGTGGCTGTCATGGGCAAATCCCCCACATCGTCACCAGGCGCAGAACGGGGGATGGCGTCCTGGTGAGGCCGCCGGGTCCGCCCAGGCGGGAGGCTGTGCGCCACCCGCCCGGACGTCGACCCAATGCGCTTTCGGCCTTGTGCGTCTAGGCGCGGGCTGAAGCCCGGCCCCGGTCACTCGGTGCCGCCGCCCGTACCGGTGGCGTTGGCCTTCTCCAGCTGCTCGACGATCGTTCCGCCGATTTTGGTGATCTGGTCACCGGCGCCGGCAAAGCCGCCGATGATGAACACGGCCACCAGAGCGCAGAGGATCGCGTATTCGATGGCGGTGGCGCCGGACTCGTTCTTGGTCAGCGAGCGAATGGTGCGCATGGAACTCTCCACTGGGTCAGTGCTTTGCTTGGAAGGAGCAGGTGTTTTGCTCGTTCGCGATGAGCACATTGGGCGCCCAGGAAGTTAACAACAAATTAATAGGCAGCATTGTTCACAGAAAAACTTTCAAGAAGTTAAGTAATGTTATTTTGGTCATCTTTTTGGCTACTTTTTGCCCCAGACTTTACCGTCAAGCCTTTTGCATATTCACTCAAGAATACTTCGGAAACCTCTAACTCATCGAAGCAATTCTCTTCTGATTTGCGATATGAGTAGTTCGAAATTCGAACTAATTCACTTGCATTCCATCGGCGCATTCGCGGAAATTTCCAAAGACTAACAAAGAAATCAGGCGGACTTTTTCTTTTATCATCCGCAACACTTCACCACCAAAACGTTAAACGGCAATGCATTAATCTGTCATTAAGCAATCAATGGCAGGATTTCCGTGATTTTCTTTTCATCACTATTTGGAGGCTGGCAATGGTGATGATGTACCACCCCCACCCGTTCGGGCATCACGAGGAACGGCGGGCGGGCCGCAAGGCCGTGCTGGCGCTGACCCTGGCGCTGGGCCTGCCGCTGGTCGCGGGGGTCGGCTACACGGTGGACACGGTGCGCGGCTACGCGGTGCAGGCGCGGCTGTCGCAGGCGGTGGACGCGGCGGCGCTGGCCGGCGGCCGCGTGATGTTCGACAACCAGCGCGACGGCCACATCCGGACATTTTTCGCCACGGCCTTCCCCAGCGGCTTCCTGGGCTCGCACACCGATCCTCTGGCGATTTCCGACGATCCGCGCGCCGGCACGCTGACCGTCAGCGGGCGCGCCACGGTGAAGGCGCTGTTCCTGCGCCTGCTGGGCGGCGGCGACCTGACGGTGGAAGCGCAGTCGGTGGTCCGCCGCGCCACCCGCAAGGGGGGGGGGTGAGGCCGAAAGGCCGTCTTTCGGCGGCTCTTCAGTCGGCCGCGAGCGCCCGAGCCTCCGCCCACGGGCGGTCGAGGCTCGGGCGGCCGAAACGGTAGCCCTGGAGCAGGCAGACGCGCTCGCGCCGCAGGATGTCGGCCTGCCAGTCGTCCTCGACGCATTCGGCCACCGTGGTCAGGCCGAAGCCCTTGGCCAGCCCGACCAGCGTGCGGATGAACAGCAGGGCGTCCGGCCCCTCCTTCAACTCGCGCACGAAGGAGCCGTCGATCTTCACGATGTCCACCGGCAACGCCTTCAGATGGCGGTAGGACAGGTAGCCGGCTCCGAAGTCGTCCAGCGCCGTCCGGCAGCCGAGCGAGCGCACGGCGGTGAGGAAGGCGGCGGTTTCCTCCAGATCCTCGATGGCGGCGGTTTCCGTGATCTCGACGATCAGGCGCCGGGCGAGACCCGGCCGGCCGCCGATGCGGCCTTCCAGGGCGGACAGCCAACTGCGGTCGGCCGTCGTGGTGGCCGAGAGGTTGAGGGCCAGCACCACGTCGTCGCTGTCTTCCAGTTCCCGCACGGCGAGGTCCAGCGTGTGGTGGTCGAGCCGCCGGGCCATGCCCAGCCGTTCCACCGCCGGCATGAAGGCCCCGGCGGCGAGCGGCGCGCCGTCCGCGCCGACCATCCGCAGCAGGCATTCGTAGAAGGCCACCCCGCCCGGCCCGCCGGAAGCGCCATCGGCCCCGATCACTGGCTGGAAGGCGAAGCGCAAGGCCCCGCTTTGCAGCGCCGCCTTGACCGTCTGGCCGACTGACAGCGCGTTGCGCAGCTCGCTCTGCTGGGTGCTGGTCGCGTGGTGCGGCCAGAAGCAGTCGCGGCCCTGGCGCTTGGCCTCCTGAAGGGCGGTTTCGGCGCGGGTCATAACCTCGTCCACGCCGCAATCGTCGAAACCGGCGGACAGGCCGCCGACCGACACGGTGACGTGGACCGGACCGGCGGGGGTCGCCACCGGAGTCGCCCGCACCGCGCGCAGCAGCTTCTCGGCCACATGGGCCATGCTCTCTTCCGGGCAATGGGGCAGCACGACGCCGAAGATGTCGCCGCCGACGCGGCCGACCGCATCGCCCGGCCGCAGCACCAGTTGAAGCCGCCGCGCAACCTCCAGAACCACCGCGTCGGCGACGGCGTGGCCCATGGCGTCGTTGACCAGCCCCAGCTTGTCGATGCCGACCGCCAGATAGACGGCGAAGCGGTTGAAGGCGTCCGCGTCGCCGGTGGCGCGGGACAGCGTCTCGCGCAGGCGGTGGCGGTTGACCAGCCCGGTCAGCGGGTCGAAATGGGCCTGATGTTCAAGTTCGACCTCGTAGGCCTTGCGGCGGTCGATCAGGCGCAGGACACCACGCAGGCGCAGCGGCATGCCGTCGCCGCCCCGCTCCACCCGGCCCCGGTCGTGAACCCAGTGCACCCCGCCGTCGGCCAGACGCAGCCGGTAATCGCAATCGTAGGTGGCCCCGGTCTCGATGTGCTGCGACAGGGCGAGGCGCCGCCGCGCGCGGTCCTCCGCCTCGATCCGGGCGCGCAGAGCCTCCCCGCCGGCAAGGTCCGGGCCAAGCAGCTCCGCGGCGCCGCCGGCCCAGGCGATGGTGTCGTCCGCGAAGTCCCAGGCGTAGGCCATGTCGCCGGAGGCGTCCATGGCGGCGGCCATCACCCGGATGTCGGTCGCAATGCTCTGATCCGGGAGGATCGCGTCGGTCGGTCGCGTCATGCTCTTGGGCTCTCCGCCGGTGGGTTTCGCCGTGCGGCACAATTTTTCGGCCTTTGCGGGACCCCGACGCTACTCCGCCCTGGTTTAAACAGTATTAAGGATAAACCTTAGGCATACCGATGAGATCCTGAACGAGCCGGTCTCGCCCTATGGCATTTATCCGACATTTTAAGTTTTCGGGAACCGTTTCCCTGCTAAGCTGTATTGTCGTAATATCCGCAACCCGCAACCGGCCGACATCCGCCAGTGTCAAGCATCCCCGCACTCTCCTCGCCCATGAGCCTGCAAAGCCCGTCCGGGCTCGGCAAGCTGCGGCAGATGCTGGCCAGCGAAGCCATTGCCGTGCAGCCGATCCGCCGCATCCCCGGCGAGCAGGAGCGCAAGCGGTTCGACGGCGTCGAGGCGACCGACGACGCGCTGAAAGGCAGCAAGCGGGCGGAGCTGGACGAGACGAGCGAGCGCCGCGCGCGCCGTTCCGAGTCGTCCGGGGGCTTCGCGCTCAAGGACAAGGAGCAGGACGGGCCGGTCACGCCGGGACCCGTCCCGATGACCGCGACGCCGAGCGCCCCCTTCATCGCGCAGAGCATTCACCAGGACGCGATGGGCGCCGGCCTGCACATAGAACCCTGGCCGGCGGCCATCCAGGCCTACCGCCGCGCCGATGCCGGTCCCGACAGCGGCGCGGCCATGGTGAGCCGGGTCAGCGTGTAAACGGCCTTGAAACGGCCGCTCAGTCGTCCCCGTAGATCTGTTCCTGCTGGTAGGCGGTCAGGCCGACGCGCTGGATCAGGTCGAGCTGGGTTTCCAGCCAGTCGATGTGCTCCTCGGTGTCGTGCAGGATGTCCTCGAAGATCTCGCGGCTCTCATAGTCGCGGACCGCTTCGCATTCGGCGATGGCGTCGAGCAGGTTGCCGCGGTTGTGGCTCTCGACGCCGAGGTCGGCGGTGAACATCTCCGGCAGGTCCTCGCCGATCTTCAGCTTGTGCAGATCCTGAAGATTGGGCAGCCCTTCCAGGAACAGGATGCGCTCGATGAGCTTGTCGGCGTGCTTCATCTCGCCGATCGACTCTTCGTAGACCTTGTGCGCGATCCGCTTCAGCCCCCAGTTCTTCAACATGCGGGCGTGCAGGAAATATTGATTAACCGCCGTCAACTCGTTCGTCAGAATCGTGTTGAGATGACGAATGATCTTCGGATCGCCCTTCATTGTTCCCCTCCGTCTTCGGCGCCCTTGCGGGCGGGCGCGAGACACCCTTCCCGTGATTGAGACCGGAAGTCTAAGCAAGAACCTCCGGCTGTGAAACCGCTTTTACTGAGCGGACATTGCGTTTTCCATGCCCATTACCGCTCGGTGCGAACGGCGGCGGCCAGCGCGCGGACACCCTCGTCGTCGGCCAGCGCCTCCAACGGCAGGCCGAGGCGGCGGCGCCAGTTCGGGTGCTGATCCACGGTGCCGGGCAGGTTCGGCTGTTCGATCTCGCCCAGCGCGTCTTCGATCTGCACCATGGCGATGCGCCCCGGCGAGCGGGCGAGGTAGCGGTGCACCGCCTCCCCCAGTTCCCGCGAGAAGGGCTGGTCCCCCTCGTCGGTCGGGTAGCTGGCGGGCTTCAGCCCCTGCGCGGACAGCGCCTGAAGCAGCCGCCAGCGGTCCACGCCGCGATCCCAGGCATCCTTGTCCTGCGCCCCCTGGTCCGGGTAGAGGTCGAGGCGCCGGCGCCAGTCCAGGTCGTTGCCGGTCCAGAAGCCCTTGAAGGTGGCGAGGTCGTGGGTGGTCACCGTGACCATGGCCTCCACCGGATAGTCCTGCGGGGCCTTGAAGCCACCGTCCGGCCCGCGCTCGAAATACAGCACGCGGTAGCTGAGAATGCCGGCGCGCTCCATGGCCGGGCGGAAGCCCTCCGGCACGGTGCCCAGATCCTCGCCGATGACGATGCAGCGGTTGCGGCGGCTTTCCAGCGCGATGATGCGCAGCATCTCGTGCATCGGGTATTCGACGTAGGCGCCGTCGCTGCCGTCCTCCGGGATCCAGAACAGGTGCTGCAACGCCATGACATGGTCGATGCGCAGTGCGCCGGCGTGACGCATGTTGGCGCGCAGCATGGCGACGAAGCTGGCGTAGGCGCTCTCCCGCAGGCCGACCGGCGACAGCGGCGAAAGGCCCCAGTTCTGGCCCTTAAGGTTGAACTGGTCCGGCGGGGCGCCGACGTTGGCGCCCTGCACCAGAATGCCCGAATCCGCCCAGGCCGCCGCCCCGCCGGGATGCGCCGCCACGGCGAGGTCGCGGTAGAAGCCGATGGTCAGCCCGGCCTTGCGCCCGCGCTCCGCCGCCTCGCCCAGCTGGCGGTCGGCCTCCCATTGCAGGTATTCGAAGAAGTCCACGCGGGCGGCGTTCTCGGCGACGAAGCCCTGCACCTCCGGGCTGTTCGGATCGTGGAAGGCCGGCGGCCAGTTGCGCCACATCCACAGGCCCGGATCCCGGCGGTAGAAATGCTCGTGCAGCGCCTCGAAGGTCGCGTGGCGGCGCAGCCCCTCCCCCATCTCTCGGCGGAACGCCTCGAAGGCCTGCCGGCGCGCGTCGGATTCGGGAAGGGCGCGGAAGGTGGCGTGCAGCTTTTCCAGAACCGGCAGCTTCAGCGCCGACACCGCCGGATAGTCCACCAGTTCCGTCGCGCGGACGGCGGACAGGCGGTTGCGGACGTCCTCCGACGCGATCAGCGCCTGCGCGTCCGGCGTGCCGGCCAGTTCGGGCACCCGCTCCACGTCGATGTAGAGGATGTTGAGGAAGCTGCGGCTGGACGGCGAATAGGGGCCGATGTGGTTGGGGTCGGCCGGGAACAGCGCGTGCAGCGGGTTCAGCCCGACCAGCCCGGCGCCGAGCCCCCCGGCGATCTCCGCGAAGCGGCCGAGGTCGTCGAAATCGCCGATACCCCAATCGTCGCCGCTCTTCAGCGCATAGAGTTGCAGGCCGATGCCCCAGGTCCTGCCGCCGGGGACCGCCTCCTCCACCGTCAGGCAGCGTTCCGGCGCCACGATCAGGGTGGTGGAGGCTTCCAGCGCGCCGCCGACTCCGCGCGGGCGGATCTCCACCGACAGGCGGTGATAGCCGAGCGGCAGGCTGGCCGGCAGAGCCGTGGCGACCGTGCGCCGCTCGTAGGCCACCCCGTCGAGCACCGCCGTCTCGGCGAGCGGTAACTTGCCCAGCGTCAGGGACGCGCGGTGGGCGGCGCCCGATTCCTCGGCCAGGGTCCAATACAGGTCGGCGTCCTCCAGCCCGGCCGGGACGGCGATGGACAGGGACAGCGGCGCGCCTTCGTCCAGCACGACCACGGGCGGCAGCATGCGCCGCCACGCCCGTTCCTCCACCGCGAGCAGGCTGGATTCGACCTCCGCGTCGCTGCCGCTGGGCAGGCCCATGGCGGCGACCAGCGCCCGCTTGGTCGCGTCCGAGGTGTCCCGCCGGTTGCCCCAGATGTCATGGTAGAAGGGCTCGATGCCGACCAAGTCGGCAAGCCGGTCGAGAGCGCTCATGCACGGTCCCCGCAGGTGGTTCGGTGGTGGCGGACGGGAATCGCCCGGCCGGGAAGATCGCGCGTCGGCGCTCTCCCGTCCAGTCCCGAACATTCGAAACTCCCGTTCGGAGTGGAGCGCCGGGCACGCTGACAACAGCGTGGGCGGGCGGTTGATCCGGCGTCTTCGATAGAATGAGGGAACGGCTACTCCGCCGCCGCGGCCTTCGGCGCTTCCGCCCCTTCCGCCGCAACGGCGGCAGCGGCGGCCGCTTTGGCCTGGGCCATCTGCTCCAGCCGGGCGCGGTAGCCGGCGACGGCGGCGGACACCTCGCCGGTCATGGAGTCCAGGGGGCGGTTGGGATCGACCGCCTGCATCAGGTCACGGGCGAGGCCCTGGACGCGTTCCACCTCCTCGGTGGCGACGGTGCCGGATTCGGCCTGGGAGCGCAGGCGCTCGACCAGCATCTTCAGGGAATTCGCGGTGGCCTCGATGGACGCCGGCTCGCCGCTGTCGGCGATGCGGCGTTGCAGGTCGTCGAGGAAGCCGGGGACGCGGGCCAGATGCTCCACCGCCATGCGCTCCGGCACCGGGGCGGACAGGCCGGGGACGGCGAATTCGATCAGGAAGGCGATCTGGATGCTGGCGCGCAGAAGCTTCTGCTCGTTCACGAAGCTGTTGGCCTCGGCCATCAGCTGGCGGGTGTTGGTGTGCGCCCAGCGGTTGGTGGCCTTCAGGCGCAGCGTGTTCGGCGCGTCCAGCAGCGGCACCTGCGTGCCGTCGCGCGGCGACTTGCGGCGGTCGGGGCCGGTGTATTCGGCGGTCACCACGAACTTCTTGCGCGCCTCGATCAGGGTGGTGATGCGGTCCTGAACCTGCTTGGGCGAGACCGGCTTCACCAGCAGGTCGTCGGCACCGCAGTTGGTGACGCGCATCAGCAGCACCGGCGTCGGCTGCCACGTCGTCACCACCAGACAGGCGTAGGGGTTGCGCGTGGCGGGCTCGTTGCGCAGCGTGCGGACGAGCTTCAGCGTCTCCGCCTCCTCGCCGTCGGCGTCCACCAGGATCAGGTCGGGGGTGGCGCTGTTCATCAGGTCGGCCGCCTGCTTGACCGACCCGTAGGTTTCCACCCGCTTCAGGCCCAGGCGCGACAGCACGTCGCGGAAGACGCGCAACGTGTTGTGCTGGGTGTCGATGACCGCGGCGTCGACCAGGGAGAAGTCATAGTCGGGCATGATCGGATCCGAAGGACGGGCTGCTCCGAAAGCGACCTTAGCACAAGCGGCGGGCGCCGCTCACCGACAACCGTCAACGCTCGGGCGATTCCACGAGCACGAAGACCAGCGCCGTGCGGCCGTCCACGGGAATGGAGCGTCCGGAGAGCTGCATGCGCTCGTCCCCCGCCCCGTCCGGCACGCGGGTGTCCAGCACGCAGCGCCAGCCGCGCGCGTCCGGCACCACGTCGGGCAGCGTGACGTTCACCGTGTCGGTGTGGGCGTTCAGCACGATCAGCAGCACGCCGTCGTCCTGGGGCGCGCCGTCCACCCCGGTGTAGGAGCCGGCGTGCCCGTTCAGCAGCAGGGCGATGCAGCGCGCGTGGGTGTTGCGCCAATGCTCGGCCGCCTTCTCCACCCCCTGGGGCGTGAACCACACGATGTCCTTCAGCCCGTCGGCCGAGGTCTGGCGGCCGTGCAGGAAGACCGGGCGGCGCAGCACCGGATGCGCCCTGCGCAGCGCGATCAGCCGCTTGACGAAGGCCAGCATGTCGTGGCCGTCGCCCTGCCGCTTCGTCCAGTCCAGCCAGGAAATCTCGTTGTCCTGGCAATAGGCGTTGTTGTTGCCCTTCTGGCTTTGGCCGATCTCGTCGCCGGCCAGCATCATTGGCGTGCCCTGCGACAGGAACAGCGTCGCCAACTGGTTGCGCCGCTGCCGCGCCCGCAGCGCCTTGACGGCGGGGTCGCTCGTTTCCCCCTCCACCCCATGGTTCCAGGAGTGGTTGGCGGAATGGCCGTCGCGGTTGTCCTCGCCGTTCGCCTGGTTGTGCTTGTCGTTGTAGGAGACGACGTCGTTCAGCGTGAAGCCGTCATGGGCGGTGACGAAGTTGACCGACGACCAGGCCCGCCGCCCGCGCTTCTCGAACAGGTCGCTGGACCCGGCGATGCGCCCGGCCAGTTCCGGCAGCATGCCCTCGTCGCCGCGCCAGTAGCGGCGCACGGTGTCGCGGTAGCGGTCGTTCCACTCCGCCCAGCCCGGCGGGAAGTTGCCGACCTGATAGCCGCCGGGGCCGACGTCCCACGGTTCGGCGATCAGCTTCACGTCGGCCAGCGCCGGGTCCTGCCGCACCGCGTCGAGGAAGCCGGAGCCGGGGTCGAAGCCGTAGCTCTCCCGCGCCAGCACGGTGGCGAGGTCGAAGCGGAACCCGTCCACATGCATCTCCGTCACCCAGTAGCGCAGGCTGTCCATGACCATCTGAAGGACGCGCGGGTGGCTGAGGTTCAGCGTGTTCCCGGTGCCGGTGTCGTTGATGTAGAAGCGCGGGTTGTCGGGCAGCAGCCGATAGTAGCTGAGATTGTCGATGCCCTTGAAGGACAGCGTGGGGCCCAGGTGGTTGCCCTCGCCCGTGTGGTTGTAGACGACGTCCAGGATGACCTCGATCCCCGCCTCGTGCAGGCGGGCGACCATGGTCTTGAACTCCGACAGCACGCCGGTGGTCATGTAGCGCGGCTCGGGCGCGAAGAAGCCGATGGTGTTGTAGCCCCAGTAGTTGCGC
>JAEZID010000346.1 GCA_023416195.1 Pseudomonadota bacterium
CGCCGAGCCGGTCCAGCCCGTCCACGTCGCGCAGCCACGGGCCGGCCCACAGGCTGATGTAGGCGGTGAAGGCGCCCTGCACCGCCGCCGCCGCCGGGGCGAGCCGCCAGAAGAAGCGGCTGGAGAAGACCGACGCCGTGCCGCGCAGCATGGAGCCGAGCGTGGCCGTGCCGGCGGAGCCGGCGGGACGGCGTTCCGGCACCGTCAAGAAGAGAAAGACCGCCGCCGCCACCGTCGCGACCGCGAGGCCGAGGAACAGGCCGCGCCAGTCGGTGACGGTCAGCAGCGCGCGCACCGGCGTGGTGGCGAACACGGCGCCCAGACCGCCAAAGGCGATGAACAGGCCGTTGATGGTCGGCAGCCGTTCCGCCGGCCACCACATCACGTTGGCCGTCAGCGCGGCCATCAGGCAGGCCGACACGCCCATCCCGATCAGCGCGCGCCCCAACGCCAGCGTGGCGAGGTCGTCGCCCATCGCGAAGATGGCGGCGCCGCAGGCGGCGACCAGAAGCAGCACGGCTTCCACCCGCCGGGGGCCGAACCGGTCCAGCAGCAGGCCCAGCGGGACCTGGAACAGGCCGAAGGCGATGAAATAGGCGCTGGTCAGAAAGCCGAGCCCGGCCGCCGTGAACCCCAGCGACGCCGTCAGATCGTCGGCGATCACCGCGTTCACGGTGCGGTAGAGGTACGACAGAAAATAGGCCAGCGCGAAGGGCAGGAAGACGAACAGCACGCGCCACAGGACGCTGCGCGGCGCGGCGGCCATGGCCGTTGCGGACGGGGTGTCGGTCACGGGCGTTCTCCCGCTCCTTGTCGTTATCGTTGTCTCGGCTGCGGGTATGCAGCCCGCAGCCCCTCCTCTGGGGTGGAGCTAACCTCAAGTGGAGTAGTACCGCAAGGGTAAGACCTCCCATTGCGCGGCATGGGAGCCTCTTGACGGCTTCCCTCGACAGGCGCACGATTTTTTGTGTGAAGGTTGATGCTACCGCAGCATTGGACGCACGAGGCCGACCGGCCGACTGGCCGGCCGGATAGAAGGCTGGAGTTCAAGCGGCAACGTCTTTGAAGACACCCTCAGCGGGTCTTCGCCGATTGACCACGTTGCCCGTCCGGCTGACCGGCGGTGGGGCCAGACCCGGGTGGCCCCACCGCCGATTGTCTTTCCGGACCCCCCTTTTGAAAATCCCCTCTCCTATTCGTGCGATTGCCGCCGTTTGTCTCCGGCCGGCGGGTTGCGCTCGCCTTGCACCGTTCCCCTTGCCGTCCCCACATAGATAATCCTGCGGCTTTGCAGTTGATCTGCGACAAAGGCGCTTGCCATTCAATAAGCAAATTATTTCGAAAACCACACTATCGATAGGGTTAGTGACAAAAAAAGGCCGCAAATGTGCGCAAAAAGGGGGTATATACCGGTCGTTTAACGTGGCATTAACCAGACTGGACTGAGTTTAGGCCCAACGGAGGCGGCAAGTGCAGGCATGGGGCCGGCAAGACCGCCCGCGAATTCAACCACGATGCTTGAAAGGCCCGACCATGACCATGACGGGTACCACGTGCGAAGTGGCTGGAGCTGTAGCCGGAATGGGGTGCCGGCGCAGACGTGCGGGTCTTGTGCTGGCGGTTCTGCTGCTGGCGGGATGTCCCGGCACAGCCGTCACTCCGCAAACGCAGATCGCGGGGCCTTCAAGGGTGGCCAAGGCCATCCCGCCGGTGCCCCGCACGAAGCCCGTCCCTCCGCCGCTGGCCGACAAGGTTTCGGCGAAGGAACAGGGCACCGTCACCTCGGTCATCGGTTCGGCCCCGGTGGCGACGGACGCGATGACGGGTCCCGTGGTCGGGACGGAAGTGGCCGCCGTACCTCCCGAGGTGCAGCACGCCGCCAAACCACCCGCCGCGCAGAATCCTGACAGTCTCGTCGGAATGGACCAGGTCCAGATCCGGCGCCTCCTGGGCACCCCGGCCGCAACGGAAGAGGCTCCACCCGCCAAGGTGTGGCGCTACGCCAAGGGCGATTGCACGCTCAAGGTCTTCTTCTTCATGGACATGACGTCCTCCCAGGACTTTCGAGCCCTCTCCTACGACATGAAGAGCAGCCAAAATGTCCCAGATGACGATAAACGATGCTTCGCTCAACTCCTCGCCCAAGCCTGGGATGTCCGCAATGACTGATGCGACCCTCGCTCGCGTGGCACTGGTTGACGACGACGACCTGTTCCGCGAATCCCTCAGCCTCAACCTGGCCGACGAAGGCTATGAGGTTGTGACCTTCGACCGCGGCGAGCCCGCGCTCGACTTCTTCGCCAACGGCGGTTCGGTGGACATCGTCCTGCTGGACTGGCGCATGCCGAAGATGGACGGCATCGACGTCCTTCGCCAGATGCGCGCCCGCGGCATCGACCTGCCGGTCATCTTCCTGACCGTCCTGTCGGACCAGATCTATGAAGAGGCGGCGCTCGCCGGCGGCGCGCTGGACTTCGTCGAGAAGTCGCGCAGCCTGTCGATCCTGCTGAAGCGCATGCGCCTCATCGTGGACGGCTCCAAGGGCGCGCCGGAGGACTCGTCCGAGCCGAGCCAGCCCGTGCACACGCTGGGCAACCTGGAGCTTCGCCTGGACAACAGCCGCGCCCTGTGGAAGGGCAAGCGCATCGACCTGACGCTGACCGAGTTCAACATCGTCAAGCTGATGGCCACCCGTCCGGAAGAGGATGTGTCCTACCGCGAGATCTACGACCTCGTGCACGGCAAGGGCTTCCTGGCCGGCTATGGCCCGTCGGGCTACCGCGCCAACGTCCGCGCCTTCATCAAGCGCATCCGCCAGAAGTTCCGCGTGGTTGACGCCGAGTTCGATTGCATCGAAAACTATCCGGGCTTCGGCTACCGCTGGGGCAACGGTTCGAACGGCGCCGGCGCCGACCGCCCGCGCGATGACGCCGACGATGTGATGGCCGATGGCGCTGCTGCCGATTGAGGCCGACCAACCTGACGCGGGGGCATCCATGGGCCGGCTTCCCACATTTCGGGTGCCCATGGTCCGGATGCGGTGGCTGTGGCGTTCGCTGGCGACCCGGCTGGCGCTGCTGACCATCGTGTTCCTGGCGGTTCCGGTGCTGATCTACGATCAGTTCCAGCGCGCCGACGAGGCGACCAAGGCCCTGCTGCTGCAAGGTGCGCAGCAGCAGGGCGAGCTGATCGCCCGTGCGCTGGAACCGGACCTGGCCCGCGCCAACCGCGCGGCCCTGCCGCAGCTCGGCTCGGCCCTCGCCCGTTTCGCGGACGAGAACACCCGGCTGAAGCTGCTGGTGCGGCCCCGCGCGATGTCCGGAAGCGACGGCTTCTTCTATGTGGCCGCCGCTCCGTCCGTCCCGGCGGACTATCTGGACGCCGAACGGCACCAGCTTTTGGAACAGGGCGTCCTGGACCGGCTGGGCGCGTCCTGCGCGGGCAACACCCCGCTGGCGCTGCGCATGCCGCGCTCCTCCGGCGGGTTCGAGATTCTGACCTCCGTCACGCCGGTCAACACGGCCTTCGGCTGCTGGGCGCTGGTCACCAGCCACACGGCCGACGGCTATCTGGAATCCTCCCTCGGGCGGCCCTACTGGAGCACGCCGGTGGTTCAGGCGGCCGCTCTGATCTACGTGGTCATGGCGGGGCTGGTGATGGTCCTGCTGCTGGGGGTGTGGCGCAATCTGGTCCGCTTCCGCGACCTCGCCCGCGACATCGTCGGCGGCGGGATCGGCGGGGAGGGCGGCGACGGCTCCTTCGCCGCGCGCAACACGGTGCCGGAACTGGCCGGCGTGGCCGAGGACTTCGACCGGCTGGTGGACACGCTGCGCGCCAGCGCCCGTTCGCTCCGCCGCGCGGCCGAGGACAACGCCCACGCCCTTAAGACGCCGATTGCGGTCATCCGCCAGTCGGTGGAACCGCTGCGCCGTTCCCTTTCGACCGAGGACAAGCGCAGCCAGCGCGCCCTGACCATGATCGAGAAGTCGGTGGACCGCCTGGACGGGCTGGTTTCCTTCGGCCGGCGCATGGACGAGGCCGCCGCCGACCTGATCGCCCCGCCGCGCCGCCGGGTGGATTTTTCCGACCTCGTGGAGCGGATGGCCGGGGGCTATACCAGCCTGCTTGCCGAACGGCAGCTGCACATGCGCTCGCGCATCGAATCCGGGCTGGTCGTGCGGGCCGGCGAGGATATATTGGAAACGGTGATCGAGAATCTGGTGGAGAACGCCGTCAGCTTCTCGCCCCCGGAAGGCACCGTCAGCGTCCGGCTGTCCCGCTCGGGGGCCTGGGCCGAGTTGGTGGTCGAGGACGAGGGGCCGGGCGTCGATCCCGCCAACCTGTCGCGCATCTTCGAGCGCTACTTCTCCCAGCGCGAGCCGGGGCGCGGCATGCCGGAGGACGAGACGACGCACAACCAGGCCGAAGCGACCCATTTCGGCATCGGCCTGTGGATCGTGCGCCGGAACATCGAAGCCTTCGGCGGCAAGATCCGCGCCGAAAACCGCCCCACCGGCGGCTTCCGGATGACGGTCACCCTGCCGATCGCGTAAGGTCGCAGCCCTCCCCCGCCTCCGTACCCGTACGGGGCGGGGGAGGGCTGTCATGTCGCCCCATTGTCCCCGATGCCGGCCTTGCTCCGGCCACAGTGGGGCGATACCGTGCAGCCCAAGCCGCAACCGGCACGGCAGGCCAATGCACGACATCGTCATCTACGTCCTTGGAGTCTCAGGCCTTCTCGCGCTCGTCAGCGCCCTGCCGCCCTTGGCGGCGCGGCTGCGGGTGCCCTACACGGTGCTTCTGGCGGCGGTGGGCGTGGCGCTCGGCGCGGTGATCCAGGCTTTCGCCGGCACGCCCGGCGCCGGCCCCTTTCATGATTTCCTGAATTCGCTGGCCGATCTGGACGTCTCGGCGGAGGCGCTGGTCTACATCTTCCTGCCGGTGCTGCTGTTCGAAACGGCGCTGGCGGTGGACGTGCGCCGGCTGTTCGACGACATCGGGCCGATCCTGCTGCTGGCCGTGGTCGCTGTGCTGGTCGGCACCTTCGCGGTCGGCTACGCGCTGAATCTCGTCACGACCATGGGGCTGACCGCCTGCCTGCTACTGGGCGCCATCGTCGCGACGACCGACCCGGCGGCGGTCGTCGGCGTGTTCCGCGACCTCGGCGCGCCGCGCCGGCTGACCATGCTGGTCGAGGGCGAAAGCCTGCTGAACGACGCCGCCGCCATCGCGCTGTTCACGCTTCTGCTGTCCATCCTCACGCGCCGGGCCGACGGCGGGGCGATGGAGGCGGCGGCCGAGTTCCTGTACGACTTCGTGGGCGGCGTCGCCACCGGCTATCTGTGCGGCCGCGTCGTCTGCTTCCTGGTGGAGCCGGTGCGCGACCAGCCGATGGCCGAGATCACGCTGACCCTGGCGCTCGCCTATCTCAGCTTCGTGCTGTCCGAGCATTACGTGGGGGCGTCGGGCGTGGTCGCGGTGGTGACCGCGGCCATGGTGGTCGGCTCGGTCGGGCGCACGCGCATCTCCCCCGCCACATGGGAGGCGATGGAGCATGTCTGGCGCCAGCTCGGCTTCTGGGCCAACAGCCTGATCTTCCTGCTGACCGCCATCCTGGTGCCGCGCCTGCTGGGCGGGGTCGGGTGGAGCGACGTCGGGCTGATCCTGGTGGTGGTGGTCGCGGCGATGGCGGCGCGTGCGCTGGTCCTGTTCGGGCTGCTGCCGCTGCTGTCGGCGGCGGGGCTGGGGCAGCGGATCAGCCACTCCTACAAGGCGGTGATGCTGTGGGGCGGCCTGCGCGGCGCCGTGTCGCTGACGCTGGCGCTGGCGGTGACCGAGAACGGGCGCGTGCCGGACCGGGTGCAGAGCTTCGTCGCCGTGCTGGCCACGGGCTTCGTCTTCTTCACCCTGTTCGTCAACGGCACCACGCTGCGGGCGCTGATCCGCCTTCTGGGCCTCAACGAGCTGACGCCGGTGGAGCACGCCATGCGCAACCGAGCGCTGGCGCTGTCGCTGGCCGGCATTCAGGAGCGCGTCGACGAGGTCGCCCGCTATTACGAGGTGGACGCGGCGGCGACCGAGACGATGGCCGCGCGCTACGCCGAGCGCCGCGCCGCCATCGACCGCGAGCGCGAAACGGAAAACCTCAGCCACGAGGACCGGGTGACCATCGGCCTCGTCATCCTCGTCAACCGCGAGGAGGAGCTGTATTTCGCCCACTTCAAGGAAGGCGTGCTGTCCCGCGCGGTGGTGGAACTGCTGACCGGCCGCACCGGGCGGCTGCTCGACGCGGTGAAGACGCAGGGGCGGGCGGGCTACCGGGCCTTCGAGATGCCCTTCATTGCCTTCACCTTCTGGATGCGCGTGGCGAGCCTGCTGCACCGGCGGCTGGGCATCAACGCGCCGCTGGCGCGGCGGCTGTCCATGCGGTTCGAGATCCTGGTCGGCGTGCGGACGGTCCTGCGCGAGTTGCTGGGCTTCACCCGGACCAAGATCGCCCAGGTGCTGGGCGAGGACGTGTCGTGCGAGCTGGAGGGCATGCTCGTCGTCCGGCTCGGCATGGTCGAACAGGCCCTGGCCGCGCTGAAGCTGCAATACCCGGACTACGCGCTGGTGCTCCAGGGCCGCTACGTCGGCCGCGCCGCGCTGCGGCTGGAGGAGGCCGATTACCGCACCCTGCACGCGGAATCGATTATCAGCCAGGAGGTTCTGACCGACCTGGAGCGCGATCTGGACGAGCGCCGCCGCGCGCTGGAGCGCGTGCCGAAGCTCGACCTGCGGCTGGATTTGCAGGAACTCGTCGGCCGCGTGCCGCTGTTCACCGGGCTGGAGGCCGACCGGCTGTCCGAGATCGCCAACCTGCTGAAGCCGCGTCTGGCTCTGCCCGGCGAAACCATCGTGCGCCGGGGCGACAAGGGCGATACCATGTTCTTCATCGCGTCGGGCGCGGTGGAGGTGCTGGTGCCCGACCTGCCGGAGCCGGTGAAGCTGGGCACCGGCGACGTGTTCGGCGAAATGGCCCTGCTGACCCGCCAGCGGCGCAATGCAGACGTGCGCGCCCTGGGGTATTGCCAACTGCTCGTGCTGGATGAGAAGGATTTCCGCCGGCTGGTGCGGAAGGATGCGGATCTGCGCGCCCATTTCCAGGCGGTCGCCGAGGCGCGGCGTCTTCCGGCGCAGCCGGAGGTTCCGGCCGACGGTGCGGCTCAAGCGTAACGGGTTTTGGGAGACAAGGGCCGATGACCGTGCAAGCGACCGCCGCCTCGGGCGGGCGGCCCGACTGGGTGCGCCTGATGCCTGGCGTCTTCGTGCTGTTGTGGAGCACCGGCTTCATCGGCGCGAAATACGGGCTTCCCTACGCCGAACCGCTGACCTTCCTGCTGGTGCGGCTGTCTCTGGTGGCGGCGGTTCTGGGTGTGGTCGCCCTGGTCACCCGCGCGCCCTGGCCGAAGAGCTGGGCGGAGGCCGGGCGGATCGCCCTGGCCGGGCTGCTGGTGCACGGCGTCTATCTGTCGGGCGTGTTCTGCGCCATCGCCAAGGGCATGCCGGCCGGAGTCACCTCCCTGATCGTCGGGCTGCAACCCCTGCTGACGGCGGCGCTGTCCGGCCCGCTGCTGGGCGAGCGGGTGACGGCGCGGCAGTGGGGCGGCCTGCTGCTGGGGCTGGCCGGCGTGGCGCTGGTCGTCAGCGAGAAGATCAGCTTCGATTCGGCCAACCTGGTGGGGATGGGACTGGTCGGCGTCGCGCTGCTGGGCATCACGCTGGGCACGCTGTACCAGAAGCGCCACGGCACGGCCATGGATCTACGCAGCGGTGCCGCGATCCAGTACGTGGTGACCGCGGCGGTGCTGGCGGTGCTCGCCCCGATGTTCGAGACGATGCACATCCAATGGACCGGCGAGTTCGTCTTCGCGTTGCTGTGGCTGAGCTTTGTGCTGTCGGTCGGCGCGATTTTCCTGCTGTACGCGCTGATCCGGCGCGGCGCCGCGGCGCGGGTGGCGAGCCTGTTCTATCTCGTCCCGCCGGTGACGGCGGTGGTCGCCTGGGCGATGTTCGACGAGCGGCTGGGCGCCCTGGCGCTGGTCGGCATGGCGATGGCCGTGGCCGGTGTGGCGATGGTCAACCGCTCGCGCTGACACGCTTGCGGTACGGTGTGCATTGCCACAGCCGGCCGGCCGGACTATGCTTAATCGTACCAGCAATTGGGGCGAGGCGCGGTTGGAGCCGTAAGTCGTCGCCGAAGACACCGGAAGCGGACGCATGGACGGCCTGGAGCACATCTCTCTCGATGACAACCGGACCCTTCAGGCAATTGGCATCCTCGCCGATGTTCTGGACGGCGTGGACGGTCCGGGTGGGCTCGACACGGTGCTGGTGTCCAAGGCGCTGCGCCAGGTGATCGCCACCAAGTCGCAGCCGGCCTTCGAGTTCGCGACCCGCGCCTTCAACACTCTGGACCCCGAGGTGCGCCGCAAGGTGGCCGAGGACGCCGATCACGCCGCCCACGACGCCGTGGAACTGCGCGCCCGCGTCTGCGGCTTCCTGTCCACCGCGCCCAAGAGGGTCGGCCCGGCCCAGCCCGGCCAGCCGACCAGTTTCCTCAACGCCCTCAACCTGCGCGCCCGCCGCCGCCCGTCGGGGAAGGAGTAAAGGGGGCAAACCGGATGCCTGTCGTCGCGGAGTTCGAGGGCATTACGGTTCGGATGTACTATCGCGATCATCTGCCACCGCATTTCCATGTCGAATATGGAGGGCGGATCGCTGAGTTGGAAATCGCGTCGCTGGCCCTGCTCGCCGGTGATCTGCCGGCCCCAATTCTTCGCAAGGTTCGGGAATGGGCGGCACGGCACCAAGCAGCCTTGGCCTTGAATTGGGTCAAGTGCCAGAGCCACATGAAGCCCGACCGGTTGTGAGGTTCTCATGCCACCCCCGCTTGAAAATCACATCGTTTCCGCCGACCCGAACCCCAAGGATCACACCGTTCGTCTGACCTGGGCGAATGGCGAACGGACCGTTGCCGATTTTTCGGACCTCGTGGGCAAGGGCGTTTTCGAAAAGTTTGCCGATCCCGATTTCTTCGCGCGGGTGAGCGTTGGGCCGAACGGGCAGTCCCTGGAATGGCCGGATGAGATCGAGGTTTGCGCCGATGGGCTGTGGTTTGAGGCGCACCCGGAAGACAACCCCTTTGCCGGGCACATACGGGCGGCCGAATAATGGCTCAGGTGTCCGCTGAGGCCGGGCGAATGACGCCTCGGGCCGCTTCCAGCGTCAGCAGCGCGCAATCCCAATAGGGCTTCGGGCCGAAACGCTCGGCCAGGAAATCCACGAAGGCCCGCACCTTTGGCGACAGGTGGCGATTCTGCGGGTAGACCGCGTAGACGTTCGACTCCGTCGCGTAATAGTCCAGCAGCAGGCATTGCAGCTCGCCCTTGGCCAGCGCGTCGCCGCACAGGAAGGTGGGCATCACGATGATGCCGAC
>JAEZID010000433.1 GCA_023416195.1 Pseudomonadota bacterium
AATCCGTGAAATCCGTGTTCAAATCCGTGCAATCCGTGAAGACCAAGTTGTCCCCGCCCCAGCCTACGCCGTCTCCGCCGCGAGCTGCGCGTCCAGCCCCGCCCGATAGTCCGGGTATTTCAGCACCACGCCCAACTGCCGCTTGATGCGGTCGTTCTTCACGCGGCGGCAATCGGCGTAGAAGCTGGCGGCCATCGGCGACAGTTCCGCCTTTTCGAAGGGCACAAGCGGCGGCGGTTCCACGCCCAGCAGCGTGCAGGCGTACTCCACCACCTCGTGCGAGGGCGTCGGCAGGTCGTCGGCCACGTTGTAGACGGCGCCCAGCGTCGGCTGCGCCAGCGAGGCGCGCAGGGTGGCGGCGATGTCCTCGACATGGACGCGGCTGAACACCTGCCCCGGCTTGTCCACGCGCTTGGCGGTGCCGTCGCGGACGCTGTCCAGCGCGCTGCGGCCGGGGCCGTAGATGCCGGCCAGCCGGAACAGGTGCATCGGCACGCCGTACTGGCGGTACAGGTTCAGCCAGCCGCGCTCCGCCTCGACGCGGCGTTTCTGCCGCTCGCCGGTCGGGCGCAGCCACGCCGCCTCGCCGACCCATTCGCCCTTGGTGTCGCCGTACACGCCGGTCGTGGACAGATACCCGCCCCAGTCCAGCGTCCGCAGGTCGGCCAGATCCATCCCGTGATGGGCCAGCACCGGGTCGCCCTTGTCGTCGGGCGGCACGCTGACCAGCAGGTGGGTCGTGCCCTCCAGCGCCGCCCCGGCGTCGGCCAGCGGGCGGCCCCGGTCGAACAGGAACGCTTCGTAGCCGGCGGCCTCCAGCGCGGCCCGCTTCTCCTCGCTCCGGCAGGTGGCGGCGACCCGCCAGCCTTCGGCCTTCAGCGCGTCGGCGAACACGCGCGCGGTGAAGCCCAGGCCGAAGACGAACAGACGGGGTGCGGTCATCTCTCTCGGATCCTTGCGTCGGAAGCGGCAATGGCGGAGTGTACGGCCGCCATGACCCGACGCAATGCATACCTTCTTCCGGCCGCGCTCGCGCTGTTTTTCGCAAGCCCGGCGCTGGCCGCCCCCGACACCGGCATCGACCACGACAAGGAATTCCGCGCCTGCGTGACGCTGGCCGAGAAGAAACCGGCCGAGGCGTTCGAAAGCGCGCTGACCTGGCAGGACCGGGGCGGCGGCGACCGCGCGCGGCTGTGTCAGGCGCTGGCCCTGTTCCACAAGGGCGACTTCAAGGCGGCCGGCGCGCGGCTGGAGGAACTGGCCCCCATCCTCGGCAAGGACGATCCGAAGGCGGCGGTCTCCATTCTCGGCCGCGCCGGCTGGGCGTGGCTGCGCGCCGGCGATTACCCGCGCGCCGAGCGGCTCTACACCCAGGCGCTGGAGCGCCAACCCGACGACGTGGATCTCCACATCGACCGCGCCTTCGCCCGCGCCGAGACGGAGCGTTTCTGGGACGCCATCGCCGATTTGGACGCGGCGCTCGCCAAGGATCCGCGCCGCGCCGACGCCTATCTCTACCGCGCCGCCGCGCACAAGGCGCTGGCCAACGACCGGCAGGCCATCGTCGACATCGACCGTGCGCTGGAACTGCGCCCCAACGACCCGGAAGCCCTGCTCCTGCGCGGCAACATCAAGGCGCAGACCGGAAACCTTCCCGGCGCCAAGGACGACTGGAAGCTGGTCCAGCGCCTCGCCCCCGACGCCAACGTGGCGAAGACGGCGGCGGCGAACCTGGAGCGCGCAGCGCGGATGGAGGAAGCGCGGCAGAAGGAATCGCCCAAGCCGAGCAAGCTGCCGGAATCCAAAGGGCCGGGCGACGAGGCGGGGGTGAGGAAGTAGCCGTCCTCACCCGCCCGCTCAGAAATCCAGATCCGCGTAGTGCCTGGGCGGCGGACAGCCGGGGATGCTGTCGGCCAGCAGCGCGCGGAAGCTCGGCCGCGACTTGATGCGGGCGTACCAGTCCTTCGCCTCCGGGTTCTTGTCCCAGGGCACGTTGTCGATGTAGTCGAGGCAGGACAACTGCACCGCCGCCGCGATGTCGGCCACGGTGAAGGCCGGCCCGGCCAGCCAGGGGCGCCGCTCCGACAGGAAGGCGATGTATTCCAGGTGGTACTGGATGTTCGCCAGACCGGCGCGGATCGCCGGGGCGTAGGGGTGGCCCTGCCCGGACAGCCGCTTGATCAGCTTCTCGCCGACGAGATTTTCGGTCACCTCGCGGTCGAACTTCTGAAGGAACCAGGAGGAGACGCGGCGCACCTCGGCGCGCAACGCCACCTCGCGCGGCATCAGCGCCACGTCGGGGTAGGCTTCTTCCAGATACTCGATCACGGCCAGCCCGCCGGCCACGACGGTGCCGTCGTCCTCCACCAGCACCGGCGGTTCGCCGGCGGGGGTGAGGGCCAGGAATTCCTCGCGCCGTTCCCACGGCTTTTCGATCACCGGTTCGAAGGGGAGGCCCTTCTCGGCGAGCATCACCCGCGCGACGCGGGACAAGGGGTGAAGGGGGTGGTGAAATAGGATCCGCATGCCGGGCGGGACTGTAGCGCAAGGAAAGCCATGAAAACAGTCTGCGCTTTGGCCGGTGCCCCTTCTCTATCGGCTTAGGGGTTACCCCTTGACTCGGGTGGATTGCGGTCGCGAATTTTCAGACCGCGCACTTCCGATACATCACCAGCGGGTCGGCGGCGTTGCAAGGACCGCCCGCCACTGGTGTCCAGCCGTTGTGCTCGTAAAAGGCGCGGGCCGCGGCGTTGCGCGCCGCGCAGGCCAGTTGCGCCGATCCCTGCAACAGACTCAGCGCCTCGCGCAGCAGGGCCGAACCGATGCCCCGGCCGCGCCATGCCGGGTCGATGAACAGGTTGTGGATGAAGCGTTCCGGCGCGTCGATGGACACGAAGCCGACCACCGCGCCCTCCACCTCGGCGACCAGTACCTCTTCACCGTCCACGCAGTCGTAATAGTCGTCCAGTCCGAAGCGGTCTTCCGGCTGCCAGGAGAAAGCCTTGCGGCGGCCGTGCAGGAAGATCTCGGCACAGCGCGGTCCGTCCCCAGCCAGGGCGAACCGGATGTCGATGCGCAAGCCTTCCGACGACGCCATGGCGCCTCCTTCTGCGACCCTTCGGACCAAAGCCGCCCTAATAACCATCCAAGAAACAGATTATTCCGGCAATCCAAAAAAGATAGGACGTCTGTGCAACAGCCCGAACGAAAACGGCGGCCCGGATGATCCGGGCCGCCGTTCGCATCTGCACAAATAACCGGGGTTACTCCGCCGGGATGGCCTTGGGCAGGGTCACCGGCACTTCCAGACGGCTCAACATCTCCTTCGGAACCACCTGCCAGAACTTGGTCAGCTCCCGCGCCCAGTCGTTCAGGATCTCGGCGGCGAAGCGGCTCTGCGTTTCGGCGACGTGCTCCTCGATCAGGCTCTTCAGCGCGTGCTCGTAATGGGCGACCTCGACGCGCTGGAAGATGACGCTCTCGTCGTTGATGTAGAGCGGCAGCGAGTCGTCCGGATCGTAGACGTAGGCCATGCCCCCGGTCATGCCGGCGGCGAAGTTGTCGCCGACCCGGCCCAGGATGACCGCCGTGCCGCCGGTCATGTACTCGCAGCCGTTGGAGCCGCAGCCCTCGACCACCACCGTCGCGCCGGAGTTGCGGACGGCGAACCGCTCGCCGGCCTGGCCCGCGGCGAACAGCTTGCCGGCCGTCGCACCGTAGAGGACCGTGTTGCCGATGATCGTGTTCTTGTTCGTCTCCAGCGGGCTGGAGGTGGTCGGACGGACCACGATGGTGCCGCC
>JAEZID010000467.1 GCA_023416195.1 Pseudomonadota bacterium
TCGGCGAGGTCGGCTTCCACGAAGGCGGCCTCCGCCGGGACGGCGGCGCGGTGGCCCTGGCGCAGGTTGTCGAGCACGACGACGTTGAAGCCGCGATCGAGCAGCTCGGCCACGCAATGGCTGCCGACATAGCCGGCGCCACCCGTGACCAGCACAGTCTGGGACGAGGTCATCGCAAATATTCCTTGAATTTGTCCAATAATTGTCAGGCGTTGCGCCCGCCGGCATCAAAGGAGAAGAACACCCGTGGTGGCAGGCGCAAATGTTCCGTGGCGCAGCATGCCGTTTGTCTGGACTAATGACCAGTTAACGAAAACGGGGTAATGCGAACAATTCCGCCGCCGGAGGTCGGAGAAAAAATCTTTTTATATCAATACACTAGTCGCCACTTCCACCCCCTTCCGACAGTGCGCGAAAGGGGTAGCACCCTAAACTTATCACACGCTGCCGGAGCGTCCCGGCCGTAAGCGAAAGCGGTGCGGCCGGCGATTCCGCCGCGCCGCAGCGGTGCCCCCGTCGTCTCAAAACGGCTTCAGGCACCCCGGCGCCCGGGCAAGGTACCGTTAACCATGACAGCGCATGGTCGGGGTTTGCCCGAGGGCAAGAATGGGCGGGAAGGATTTCGGATGAGCGGAATGGATCGGTCGCACTTGAACCGCGCCTATCGGAAGATCAGGCACGGTCTCCTTCTGGCCGGCGCGCTGAGCTTCTTTGTGAACCTCCTGATGCTCGTGGTCCCGCTCTACACGATGCAGATCTACGACCGCGTCATGAGCAGCCGCAGCCTCGACACGCTGACCATGCTGGCGATCATCGCCGTGGGCGGTCTGGTGCTGTACGGCATCCTGGACTTCATCCGCGCGCGCGCCTTCCTGGTCACGGGGGCGGTGATCTCGCACCGCTTCAACGTGCCGGCGCTGGAAGCGGCCATCGTGGACGCGCTGGGCGGCGGGCAGCGCAACGCCGGCCAGACCATGCGCGACCTGAACGAGCTGCGCAACTTCATGACCAGCAGCGCGGTCAACGTGCCGCTGGAGCTGCTGTGGTCGCCGATCTTTCTGGTCATCCTGTTCCTGCTGCACCCGATCTACGGCTGGATCGCGGTCGGTGCGGCGCTGCTGCTGCTGGGAATGAATGCCCTGACCGACGCGCTGACCCGCCGCCCGCTGGCCGAGGCGAACGAGGCCTCCGCCAAGGTGTTCGCCGACATCGCCGGCGCCGTCCGCCACGCCGAGGCCATCGAGGCCATGGGCATGCTGCCGGCGCTCGCCCGGCGCTGGCAGGTGGCGCAGAACGGGTCCGCCTCGCTGATCGACCGGGGCGCCGCGCTGTCGCGCGCCATGGCCTCGGCGTCGCGCGCGCTGCGGCTGATCATCCAGGTCGCCACCCTGTCGGCCGGCGCGGCGCTGGTCATCCACAACGACGCATCGCCCGGCAGCATGATGGCGGCCAGCATCATGATGGCCCGCCTGCTCCAGCCCTTCGAGCATCTGGTGGACAACTGGCGCCAGTGGGTCCTGGCCTCCGCCGCGCACAAGCGCATCCGCGAGCTGCTGGACGGCGATCGGGCGATGCGCAGCACCATGCCGCTGCCGCAGCCGCAGGGCAGCATCAAGGTGGACCGCGTCAGCCACCTGCCCAAGGGCCTGTCGCGCCCGGTTCTGCGCGGCGTGTCCTTCGCGCTGGAACCCGGCGAGGTGCTGGGCATCATCGGCCCATCGGGCGCCGGCAAATCGACGCTCGCCCGCCTGATGGTCGGCATCTGGGAACCGACGGCCGGCGGCATCTACCTGGACGGCACCAGCACCTTCCTGTGGGAGCGCGAGAGCTTCGGCCGCTACGTCGGCTACGTGCCGCAGTCGGTCGCCCTGCTGGACGGCACCATCGGCGAGAACATCGCCCGCATGGGTCAGGCCGACCCGGCGGAAATCGTCCGCGCCGCCCGTCTGGCCGGCATCCACGAGATGATCGGGCGCCTGCCCTTCGGCTACGACACGCCGGTCGGCGACAACGCCTTCGCCCTGTCCGGCGGGCAGCGGCAGCGCATCGCGCTGGCCCGCGCGCTGTTCGGCCGCCCGCGCCTGATCGTGCTGGACGAGCCCAACTCCAACCTCGACCACGAGGGGGAGCAGGCGCTGCTCCACGCGGTCGGGCAGGCGCGCAACGACGGCGCCACGGTGGTGATGGTCGCCCATCGCCCGTCCATCGTGTCGATCGCCGACAAGCTGCTGGTCCTGAAGGACGGCGCCGTCGAGCATTTCGGCGAACGCACCGACGTCTTGAAGCTGGTCCAGCCTGGCGGCGGCGCCAAGGTCGCCCGGCTGGTCCGTTCGGGAGAATCCGCATGACGAACGTCCCCACCGCCGCGCCGGCCGCCCAGCCGCCCCTGAACTGGGCGCCGGTCATCGACGTGACGCCGGCCGAACCCTCGCTGCGCGGCACCGCGCTGGCCGGCGCGCTGGCGGTCGCCATCGGCTTCGGCGGCTTTCTCGGCTGGGCCTTCCTGGCCAATCTGGACAGCGCCGCCCTGGCCGCCGGCACGGTGATGGTGGAAAGCCACCGCAAGACCGTGTCGCACCTGGAAGGCGGCATCCTGCGCGAGCTGCTGGTCAAGGACGGCGACATGGTGGAGGCGGGGCAGGTGCTGCTGCGCCTCGACACCACACAGAGCCAGGCGGTGGTCTCGCAGCTGTACGGCCAGTACTGGACCGCGCTGGCGCGGCTGGCCCGGCTGCGCGCCGAACAGACCGACGCCCCGGCCCCGGTCTTCGCCGAGGACCTCGTCAAGGCGGCCACCGAAAGCCCGGTCGCCGCCGAGGCCCTGGCCGCCGAGAAGCGCCTGTTCGAGTCGCGCCGCGAAAGCTACGAAGGGCAGATCGCGATCCAGCGCAAGCGCATCGAGCAGCTGCGCGACGAGATGGCGGCGCTGGACGCGCAACGCACCGCCACCACCGACCGCCTGCGCTACACCGAGGACGAGCTGCGCATCGTCGAAGGCCTGCTGGCCAAGGGCTACGAGCGCAAGCCGCGCCTTCTGGAGCTTCAGCGCAGCGTCGCCGACAGCCGTGGCAAGCTCGGCGAAATCCAGGCCGACCGCTCGAAGGCCGAACAGGGCATCGCCGCCGCCGAGCTGGAGATCATCAACCTCGGCAACATCCGCCGGTCGGAGGTCGGGAACGACCTGCAAACCGTCCAGGCCACCGTCTCCGACCTGACCGAGCGGCTGCGCGGAGCCGGCGACGTGCTGAAACGGCAAGAGGTCACGGCGCCCCAGGCGGGCCGCGTGACGGGCCTGAAGTTCTTCACCCCCGGCGGCGTCATCCCGGCGGGCGTCGGCATCCTCGACATCGTGCCGCAGGACGACGGGCTGATCGTGGAGGCGCGCGTGTCCCCCGCCGACGTGCAGAACGTCGAGATCGGCGGCGATGCCTCCGTGAAGCTGATCGGCTACCGCCAGCGTCTGGTGCCGCCGGTGCCGGGCAAGGTCATCGCCGTCTCCGCCGACCAGTTGCAGGACGAGCGGACGGGGCAGGCCTATTTCGCCGCCCGGATCAGCCTGGACGCCACCACGCTGAAGGCCCTGCCGACCGTGGAGCTGCATCCCGGCATGCCGACCGAGGTGATGATCCGCGGCCACACCCGCAAGGCCATCGAATACTTCCTGACGCCGCTGACCGATGGCATGAACCGCGCCTTCCGCGAGCAGTAAGCCCCCGTTGTTCCGCTTCCCCGCCGATGGCGGGGAAGCGACGGCGCGGTTTCCCCTTTCCCGCACGAGCCGTTGTCGAACGCGCGCGGCGTCGGGCCGTTCTGCCTGCCGGTCAAACTGCGGCGCACCATCTGCGGTGGCTCTTTGGCCGCCGCGCAAACCCGGCATCGTCGACAATCGGATCCATGAAACTTTGAAATTCGTTGCATTGCGCGCGCAACAACAAGGGAAGGTCGCGCTTCACCCCAAAACGGATCCGCAACTTAGATTTGATGTTTAGAATTTCGAAAGAAAATTCCAACAAAAATCACAGCAACGCGCAACGATCATTGAGTATTATTGATCGGTGACTCTAGTAACTCAACTTTTTGCTTCCTTTGGACCCACCATTATCACAGCATGACTCGCCGGCATTTAGGTAGATCGTTAGCTGTAACTCGCCATTTCGGGGTAGGCAGGCAACCGGCTGCCCCTCCCAATCGCATCGTTAAGGAGAAACTGATATGGCCACCCTTCCTGGCGGCAACTACGAAGACATCGTCGACACCGGCACCAACAAGGCCGACCTCATCCAGGGCGGCGAGGGGAATGACCTCCTGTTCGGCGGCAACGGCGAAGACACGCTGGTCGGCGGCAACGGCAGCGACATCCTCGACGGCGGCAACGGCGAAGACGTCCTGACCGGCGGCAGCGGCGACGACATCCTGTCCGGCGGCAACGGCGACGACATCCTGACCGGAGGCGACGGCGACGACGTCCTGTCCGGCGGCAAGGGCGACGACGTCCTGACCGGCGGCGACGGCGACGACATCCTGAAGGGTGACCAGGGTGACGACATGCTGCTCGGCGGTGCCGGCAACGACATTCTGGACGGCGGCAAGGGCGACGATGTCCTGAAGGGCGGCACCGGCGACGACATCCTGAAGGGTGGCGACGGCGACGACTTCCTGGCCGGCGACGAAGGCAACGACATGCTGATCGGCGGCAAGGGCGACGACATCCTGTCCGGTGGCGAAGGCAGCGACACCTTCGTCTTCTCCGGCGGCGGCGGCCAGGACGTGGTGCTCGACTTCCAGGTGGGCGAGGATCTGTTGCAGATCGAGCGCAACATCAACGGCCTCAAGATCGCCAGCGCCGACGATCTGGCGGATCGCGTCACCGACCAGGGCGGCGACGCCGTGATCGACCTGGGCAACGGCGACACCATCACGCTGAAGGGTGTCTCCGCCGACGACATCCACAACAACCCGAACGATTTCTTCGTGATCCACTGATGACCCACTAGGGGGGACCGGAGCGGCGGCGTGCGCTCCGCACGCCGCCGGTTGGTCCGCAAGGAGCGCATGACCGTACTCGCCGTCCTGCCGACCTCGGCCTCCATCGCCCCCGCGCAGCTCAACGCGTTGGGCGATGATTTCGTTCTCGCTTCCTGGGAAAGCGACGGTCCGGAGACCTCCGGCCGCGTGGTTCCCTCGCTCGACGGCGAGGAGGTCCGGCCGCCCTACACGACGCTCTCCGTCCGGACGAGCTGGGGCGGGCAGCGCGTGCTTTCCATCCTGCGGGCGCCGCGCAAGCCCGGCGCCACCGCGCGGTTCATCGCCCAGGGCCGCGTCATCGCGGAAGCCCAGGCGGAACCCGAATCGCCCGACCTCGACCCCGCCTTCCTGCTGGGCAGCCTGGACGCCACCGCCCGGCTGCGCGTGGTCCGTTTCCTGTTCGATTTCGCACGCTCCACCCCCGCCTTGCGCAGCGATCCCGGCTTCGCCGGCGTGTGCCGCCGCATGGTGCTGGAGCTGTCGCCCACCCCTTCCCCCGTGACCGCCCGCGCCACCGCGACGGACGAGCTGCTGCTGTGCGGCGGTTCGCTGTCGTCCGGCTTCGGCGAGGTGACCGGCGCGGTCATCATCACGCCGGGCGCCGTCGGCCCCGCCCCGTTCGAGGTCTGCGTCGGCTCCACCATCGACCGGCGCGGGCGCACGTCGATGGACCTGCTGGTGGACCGGGCGCTGTGCCTGCCGGGCAACCTGCTGGTCCTGCTGGGCCGCAACGGGCTGGCCTGCCGCGCCTTCGGCGCCGTGCCCCCCGCCCTGCCGACCCTGACCGAGCATCTGGGGACGCCGAAGCGCGACACGCCGCTGGCCCTGCGCCAGTACGTCTTGCGCGGCCTCGCCCAGCGCGGCCGGTCCAACGCCTCGGCCGCCGCCGCCGTGCGGGAGTTGCAGGTTCTGGTCCCGCTGCCCAAGCGGCAGATCGCCGACGCCAAGCGGTCGATCGGCGCCGCGCTCGATCTGGCGGTTCCGACCGGCGACGGCGGGCTGTTCCTGGCCGGCTGGGTGCACGACCCGCACGGGCTGAGCAACGGCCTCAGCGTGCAGACGCCGTTCGGCGGCGAGCGCCGGCTGGAGGTGCTGGACCACCGCTTCCCGCGCGAGGACGTGGCGAAGCTGTTCAAGACCGGCCACGCCGACCGCAGCGGCTTCGTCGCCTACCTGCCGGGCGCGCCGGAGCCGGCCGCCTCGCTTCAGGTCCATGCGGAGCTGCTGCTGGGATCCGGCGGGTCGATCAAGCTGGTGCCGCCGCTGCGCCCGATGGCCCCGGCCGACGCCCGCGCCGCCGTGCTGGGCAGCCTGCCGCCGCACGTCGCCACGCCGCACATCCTGGAAACGGTGATCGGCCCGGCGGTGGCGCCACTGCACGCCGCCCACATGGCGACCCGGCGCGAGCCGGAAACGGTGGTCTTCGGCAAGCGGCCGGAGAACCCGGCCGTGTCGGTCATCATCCCGCTCTACAAGACGCTGGAATTCCTGCGCTTCCAGCTCTCCAGCTTCGCCACCGATCCGGGCATGGCGGATGCCGAGCTGATCTTCGTGCTGGACAGCCCGGAGCAGCGCGACGAGCTGGTGCACCTGCTGCACGGCTTCCACAGCCTGTACGGCCTGCCGATGGTGCTGCTGGTGCAGTCCGCGAACTACGGTTATTCGGCGGCTAATAACGCGGGTGCGGCGGCCAGCCAGGCGCGCACGCTCCTGTTCCTCAATTCCGACGTCATTCCGGACCGGCCGGGCTGGCTCGGCGCTCTCGTCGCCGCCCTTCAGGAACGGCGGGGCACCGGCGCGGTCGGGCCGAAGCTGCTGTTCGACGACGACAGCCTTCAGCACGCCGGGCTCTATTTCGACCGCGACGTGCGGGGGCGGTGGTTCAACCATCACTTCTTCAAGGGCATGCCGCGCGACTTCCTGCCGGCCTGCCGGGCGCGCAGCGTACCGGGCGTTACCGGGGCCTGCCTGCTGATGTCGCGCACCGCGTTCGAGGCGGTCGGCGGCTTCTGCGAGGACTACGTCATCGGCGACTTCGAGGATTCGGACCTGTGCCTGCGTATCCGCGGCGCCGGGCTGGACATCCGCTACGTCCCCTCGGTCGAGCTGTACCATCTGGAGCGCCGCTCGATCAGCAAGCACCAGGGCTACACGCGCGGCGTGGCGTCGGAGTACAATTGCTGGCTCCACGCCCGCCGCTGGTCCGCCCTGATGGAGGAGCTGACCGCGCGCGACTGGGACGAGGACAGCCCTCCCCCGCCACCATCCCTGGGGCCATCCTTGGGACCGCCCTGCGCCCCCGCCCCGGCGTCCCAGCCCAAATCCGACCCGCAGCCGCCGCGCCGTTCCGGCCGCGCGCACCGGAAACGGAGGTAATCCCGTGAACGAAGTCCTGACCGGCCGGAAGCTGGCGATCCTGCGCCGCCGTGCCGATCCCCGCCTGGAATGGCTGTGCGCCCAGATCGCGCGCAACCGCTTCCTGCCCGTCCCGCCGCCCGACCGCGTGTTCATCGGCGACGGCGACTTCCGCGCCATCGGGGCGGAGTTCCTGCGCCACTTCGTCCGCACCGGCGGGCTGAAGCCGAATCACCGCGTGCTGGAAATCGGCTGCGGCATCGGCCGCATGGCGCTGCCGCTGACGCAGTATCTGGAGTCCTCCTACGACGGCGTGGACATCGTCGAGGACGGCATCCAATGGTGCCGCGAGACGATCACCCCGGCCTATCCGGAGTTCCGCTTCCAGCGGCTGGACGTGGCGAACGGGCTGTACAATCCGGACGGCGCCGTCCAGGCGTCCAAGACCACCCTGCCCTTCCCGGACGGCGGGCATGATTTCGTCATCCTGACCTCGGTCGTCACGCATCTGCGGACGGCGGAGACGGCGCGCTACGCCGCCGAGATCGCCCGCGTGCTGAAGTCCGGCGGGCGTTGCTTCCTCAGCTTGTTCCTGGTGGACGCGAGGGCGCGCGAGGGCATCGCGAAGAAGACGGCCCGGCCCGCCTTCATCGACGCGCCGGGACCGGAATACATCGCCGACGAGGCCCACCCCAACGCGGCGGTGGCCTATGGCGAGGCCTTCCTGCTGGGCCTGTTCGCCCGCCACGGCCTGCGCCCGGCCCGCGCCATCCTGCGCGGCCACTGGAGCGGGCAGCGCATGGCCGAGAACTTCCAAGACATCCTGGTGCTGGAGAAGCAGGCATGAGCGGCGCTTCCCCCATGAACCGGCCCCGCGTTCTCGTCATCGCCCACAACCACCCGAGCCTGCACCCCGGCGGCACGGAGATCTTCGCGCACGAGCTGTTCCTCGGCCTGAAGGCGGCGGGGGCGGAGGCCCTGTTCCTCGCCTGCACCAACGGCATCCACCGCGACCGCAAGCCGGGCACCAACCTGCAGACGCTGGGGCGCAGCGCCGACGAGGTGGTTCTGTGGGCCGGTCACTTCGACCATTTCCACCAGAGCCAGATCGACCTGCACGGCATCGTGCCGGACCTGTCGAACCTGCTGCGCGCCTTCAAGCCGGACATCGTGCACGTCCACCACACGCTGCTGCTGGGCGTGGAGATGCTGTTCCTGATCCGGCGCGTCTGCCCGAAGGCGAAGATCGTCTACACGCTGCACGACTATTACCCGATCTGCGCCAACGACGGGCAGATGGTCACGGCCGGGAGCCACGCGCTGTGCCGCGCCGCCTCGCCGGACGCCTGCCACCGCTGCTTCCCCGACCGGCCGGCCGACCAGTTCGTGCTGCGCGAGAAGCACATCAAGGCGATGTTCGGGCTGGTGGACCGCTTCCTGGCGCCCAGCGCCTTCCTGCGGGAACGCTACATCGCCTGGGGCATCGCGCCCGACCGTATCGCGGTGATGGAGAACGGCCGCCCGGCGGTCGATCCGGCGCCGCACCGGACCATTCCCGTGGGCGAGACGCGCAACGCCTTCGCCTATTTCGGCAACCTGAACCCCTTCAAGGGAATCACGGTGGCGCTGGACGCTGTGGCCAAACTGGCGAAGTCCGGCCATGACCTGTCGCTGGCCGTGCACGGCGGCGCGCCCTTCCAGACCGACGCCTTCAACGCGAAGGTCGAGGAGGGATTCAAGGCGGCCAAGGGGCTTGCCGTTCAGCACGGCCCCTACCGGCGCGAGGAGATGGCCGGCCTGATGGCCGGGGCCGACTGGGTGGTGACGCCGTCGGTCTGGTGGGAGAACGCGCCCCTGGTCATCCGCGAGGCGTTCCAGCACCGCCGCCCGGTCATCTGCAGCGGCATCGGCGGCATGGCCGAGGCGGTGCGCGATGGGGTGGACGGGCTGCATTTCCGTGCGGGCGACGCCGCCGATCTGGCGCGCGTCATGACCCGCGCGATGACCGAGCCGGGGCTTTGGGAACGGCTCGTCTCCAACATTCCGGCCGTGCGCACGACCGACGAGGCGGCGGCCAAGCACATCATTCTTTACGACGAACTTTCGGCCGGCGGCGCGGGGGCGCCCCGTGACGAGGTGAGCAGCGGGAGCATGGCTCGATGAAGGAACCCATCACCAAGGCCGACATCACCGCGGCCATTCTGCTGGACGACGACACGCTGGTGCTGTTCGGCGCCATCGACCGGCCGCTGCCGGCGGCGGCTTCCGTGCATCTGGACGGGTCGGTTGAAGGCCGTTTCGGCGGGCGCTGCTGGACGGACGCGGAGGGTGAGCGCTGGTTCCTGGCCGGCATCCGCGTGCCGGGCCTTGCCCAGATGCGCCCGTCGCGTGTCGAGATCGACGGCGAGGACGGGCAGCGCATGGTCCTGCCGCGCCTGTCCAACGTCCGCACCAACCCCGCCCACCTGATCGTCGCCCTGAAGGAGTTCCAGCCCGGCTGCATGGCCCTGGCCCTGGATTTCGCCGGGGCGCTCGCCGCCTCCACGGACGGGCCGTCCGACCGCATCGGCCGGCTGCTGGCCGGGCTGGCGCAGGAGGTGTCGCAGCCGGACGGCTTCGCCGAGGTGTTCGGCCGCTTCCGCGACGGCAGCCTGATGTTCCAGGGCTGGGCGCGGTCCCTGAAGACCGGCGCGCAGAAGCTGCTGATCGAAGCCGAGGGCATCCAGGTCCACCGGGGCGCCGCCGCCGCCTTCGCGCGGCCGGACCTGCCGGGCGACGCGTCGGGCTTGCTGGCCGTGCTGACCGGCGCCACCGCCGCGCCGGGCGCCATCCGCCGCATCCACTACCGCGCCGCCGACGGCTGGCGCCATCTGGAGATCTTCGAGCACCGCACCATCCTGCCGGAGGGCGTGGCCTCCGCCCACATCCGCGACATGCTGGGCAACCTGCACGACGGCGAGGCACGACAGGCGGTCTCCCGCCTCGCCGCGTCCCGCTACGACGGCGTGGAGACGGTGTCGCGGCTGGAGGCGCCGGTGCGCATCGGCCTGGACATGGCGCTGCGCGTGCCGGGCGCCGGCCTGTTCGTCGGCGGCTGGCTGCTCGACCCGACCCGGCAGGTCCGCGCCGTCACGCTGAAGGGGCCGGGGGTATCCACCCGCCTGGACGCGGAATGGACGCGGCTTGCCCGGCGCGACGTGACGGACGCCTTCGCCCATGACCCGCTGTTCGCCGGTCGCCTCGTCCCCGGCCAGGACAGCCACGGCTTCACCGCCTTCGCGTCGGAGCCCGCCGGCGTTCCGGAGGGCGCGGAGTTCCATCTCGAACTCGAACTCGCCGACGACCGCTTCGCCTTCCTGCCGCTGACTTGCCTGCCGCCGTCGCCGGACGCGCTGCGCCGCATGCTGTCGGTGGTCAATCTGGACAGCCCGTCCATCGAGCAGACCATCGCCCGTCACGTCGGCCCGATGCTGCGCACCGCCGGGGCCAAGGGCGCGGCCGTGACCGCGACCGGCACCCACGCCATGGGCCGTCCGCTGGAAAACCCGCGCGTGTCGGTCATCCTGCCGGTGACGGACGGCCGCGAGGACGTGGACCTGAACCTCGCGCGGCTGGCCATCGACCCCGACTTCGCGGAGGCCGAGGTGCTGGTCATCGCGGCGGGCGGCACGCACGAGCGGCTGGGCGGCACGGTGCGGCAGGCCGCCGCCTTCTACCGCCTGTCGGTCACCTTCGTGACGGCGCCGGACGCCACCGACCCGTTCCAGGCCATCGCGGCCGCCCTGCCCCATGCGCGGGCGGAGCGGGTATTGCTGCTCTCCCCCTCGGTCCTGCCGGTCGAGAAGGGCTGGCTGTCGGCGCTGGAGCGCGTGTCGCGCAAGTCCGGCGGGCCGGTGATGGTCAGCCCGACGCTGCTGTACGAGGATCACTCCATCCGCTTCGCCGGCATCATGGCGGTGGAGGGACCGGAGGGTTCCGTGACCTACGAGCGCCGCTTCGCCGGCTACCCGCGCGACTGGCTGAAGGAGCGCGACGCCAACGCCGTGGACGCCGCCGCGCCGGAATGCGCGCTGCTGCCGAAGGAGACGCTGGCCCGCGTGCTGGCGACCATGGGCTCCTACCTGGGGGCCGACCACAAGGGGCTGGACCTCTGCCTGCGCCTGCGCGCGCTGGGCGGGGCCTGCGTGTGGCTGCCCCGCGTCACGCTGGTGGCGCTGGACGAGCAGCCGGGCGACGCCCACGCCGACCGCTGGCGCCGCGCGGGTGCCATGGTGGACCGGTGGAGCTTCGAAGACACCTGGTCCGCCCGCGTCGCCGCCTGACCTCCCGTTTCAAGATCGGTTTCATCATGAGCAAGACGAAGCGCGTCCTGATCGTCAGCCACGGGCACCCCGCCTTCTCGCTGGGCGGTGCCGAGGTGGCCTCCTACAACCTTCACCAGGGGCTGCACGACCTGCCGGGCTGGGAGAGCCATTACCTCGCCCGCACCTCCCCGCCGGTGCGGCCGCACGGCAGCTCCGCCCTGATGGCGCTGCGCCAGAAGGAGCGGGAGGTTCTCTACTACGCCAACGACTACGACCATTTCCGCCTGTCGAACCGGAACCTGCCGGGGCTGGAGAAGGACTTCGTCCGCTACGTGCGGGACCTTCAGCCGGACGTGGTGAACTTCCACCACTTCCTCGGCCTCGGGATCGAGACGATCCAGGCGATCCGGCAGGCGCTGCCGCGCGTGCCCATCGTGGTGACCTTCCACGAATACCTGTCCATCTGCCACCACCACGGCCAGATGGTGAAGACCAGCCGCAACACGCTGTGCTACCGCGCCAGCCCGGCCGACTGCGCCGGCTGCTTCCCGCACATCGGCGAGGCGGAGTTCTTCAAGCGCGAGCTGTTCCTGAAGACCTTCCTGGAGCAGGCCGACTACTACATCAGCCCGTCGCACTTCCTGAT
>JAEZID010000578.1 GCA_023416195.1 Pseudomonadota bacterium
GCCCTCTGCTCGGGTCGTCCGCTGTGTATGACGTCCGGATATATGGTGTGATCGGGTCGCCTTTTTAGAGGGGAGTGCGGCATTCCGAAACACGAAAGGGCACCCCCGGGGGATGCCCTTCCAAGAACCGGTCCCAAAAACCGGTTCAAGAACCGGCGCGAAAACCGTCAGGCCGAGGCCGCGCGGGCGAACCGCCCGTCGTGGCCGGAACCGCCGCCCTGAAGAGCGACAATGCCCCAAGCCTCGTCGCTCGCTCCCATGGAAGCCGTTCCCATAACGGCCCCCATCGCCGCCCAGGTGCGGCGGCGGACCTCGATCTGGCGGCGGCAGTCGCGCGAGCAGTAAAGAGGCACCGGACCACGGGGCGAACTGCGTTTGAACGGCCGCCCGCAGCAGGCGCAGTAAAGAGTTTCCATGGATTCCTCCCAAGCTCCAGATGCCCGACCTTTGGTGGCCGGTGCCGTTTGATCGAGTTTCGCTGTCGTTGAGCCCATTATTTCGCGCGACAGCCCTTTGCACGCCAGCAAGCAATCGGCATATGGCCGTTGGGCCCGCTTCCTAAGACCAACAGAAGGCGGCTGAAATTGTTGCACGAATAACAGTTTAGCATCTAAACGCAGCCCTGTTCCGCGTCAATCCGCCGCAAGCTCGGCCTTTCCCCCGGGGGCCGACACCCCCACATGCCCGGCAGACCGATCCCGGCATCCCCGATTCCGGAGCACCCTGAAGCGCCCGGCGTGTTGAGGGAAAGGCGGCCGCCCCCGCCGCAAACCCGAACGACCACGATAAAACGGCCACGACAAGGCGAGCATGATGAAGCTTCCCGCGATCCGCCAATTCCTGCAAAGCGAGGCCACCGCTGGCGTGGCGCTGATGATCACCTCGGTCATCGCACTGATCTGGGCGAACTCGCCCGCGGCCCCGCTGTACGAGGCGTTCCTGGCGCTGCCGGTGACCATGACGGCCGGCGGGGTCGGGATCGACAAGCCGCTTCTGCTGTGGATCAACGACGGCCTGATGGCCATCTTCTTCCTGCTCGTCGGGCTGGAGATCAAGCGCGAGGTGCTGGCGGGCGAACTGTCCAACCGCGCCAAGGCGATGCTGCCGGGCATCGCGGCGCTGGGCGGCATGGCGGTGCCGGCGCTGGTTTATGTCGGATTCAACTGGGGCGACCCGGTGACGCTCCAGGGCTGGGCCATCCCGGCGGCCACGGACATCGCCTTCGCGGTGGGCGTCCTGGCGCTGCTGGGGTCGCGGGTGCCGACCAGCCTGCGCATCTTCCTGCTGGCGCTGGCGATCATGGACGACCTCGGCGCCATCGTCATCATCGCCGCCTTCTACAGCCACGGCATCGTCCCGATGGCGCTGGGCTTCGCCGCCATCGCCGGGCTGGGCCTGTTCTGGATGAATCTGATCGGGGTGCGCAGCCTGACGCCCTACATGCTGCTGGGGCTGGTGCTGTGGGTCTGCGTGCTGAAGTCCGGCATCCACGCCACCCTGGCCGGCGTGGCGCTGGCCTTCGCCATTCCGTTGCGGGACAATGACAAGGGATACGGGAACGGGCATGAGGAATCCCCCCTGCACCGGCTGGAACACGCGCTGCACCCCTGGGTGGCCTATCTGATCCTGCCGGTCTTCGCGCTGGCCAACGCCGGCGTCTCGCTGTCCGGCATCACCCCGGCAAGCCTGGCCGAGCCGGTGCCGCTGGGCATCGCGCTGGGCCTGTTCCTGGGCAAGCAGGTGGGGGTGATGCTGACCTCCTGGCTGGCGGTCCGCTTCGGCCTGTCCGCGCTGCCGGCCGGGGCGGGCTGGGTGCAGTTCTACGGCGTGTCGGTGCTGACCGGCATCGGCTTCACCATGAGCCTGTTCATCGGCACCCTGGCCTTCCCCGACCCGGAGCATGCGGTGGCGGTGCGGCTGGGCGTGCTGACGGGATCCATCGTCTCGGCGTTGTTCGGCTACGCGCTGCTTTACGTCGCCGGGACGGCGCGCGCCATCCGGATAGCCCAACCGACCCGGTGATTGACGGGGAGGTTCATGGAACCCGGTCGCGGGGCAGGTGGTTGATCGATTGTAGCCTGCCCGGCGAACACCATCCGGTGACCCCCATGAACGCCACCAGCACCCGCCCCGCGCCCGCCTCACGCCATTCGCGAGCCTCGGCCGCGTCGCCGGCGATCGACATCGACCTGAAGCGGCTGGAGCGATTGCGCTACCTGACGCGGCTGATGGACACGCGCTGGCGCGTTCCCGGCACCCGGATCCCCATCGGGCTGGACGGCCTTGCCAGCCTTCTCCCCGTCGTCGGCGACACGGCCACGGCGGCGGTGTCGGTCTATATCGTTCTTGAGGCAGCGCGCTTCGGCCTGCCGAAAAGCCTGATCGCCCGCATGGCCGGAAACGTTTTTCTGGACTGGGCGGGCGGTTCGGTCCCGGTGATCGGCACCATCTTCGACATTGCCTTCAAGGCCAACCGCCGCAACCTCGACCTGCTGCACGAGCATCTGGAGGAGCGGCTGGCGGCGTTCGCCTAGCGGTCTCTTCGACGCCTGCACTCTCCCGGCCGGTCCATGCCCAGGCGGATTGGCGGCAAGCCGCTTGCATGGCTTGGGCCCAAGCTTGGCCGCAGAGAAACGAGCAGGAGAGACGCATGACCGTGACATCCGTCGCGGAGGCCGCGAGAGCGCACGCCCTTCCCCACCGCCAACACACCGCCGCCCCGCCGGAAGACCGGCCGTTTTCAACGTTCCTGGCCGAGGCGGCGGCGCCGGCCGGAGAGGCCGCGACGAAAGCGGCCGCCCCATCCACCGGCAAGGCGCCCGCCTCGTCGCTGTCCGGGAGCGCGGGGACCCAGGTCGGCAAAAGCGCCCCACTGTCCCGTTCCGTCCAGGAGGTGAGGGCAGAAACTGCCGCCCTGGCCGAGGAACTGCACCAGCGGCTGGTTTGCGCGGGCGTGGACACGGACGTGCCCATCACGCTGGACGTGGCCCAGGACGGCAGCGTCGTCGTGCGCGGCGACCATCCCGACAAGGCGAAGATCGAACGCCTCTTCGCCGAGGATCCGGGCTTCGCCAACCGATACCGCCAGGTCTCGCAGGACAACTCCATGATCGCCCTGGGCATGGTCGGGGTGCGCTACCGCATCGCGCTCGACGAGGCCAAGGACGAGGAGGAGCGCGACCGCGTCATGCGGCGCTTCGACGCCGTCATCCAGCAGCTGAGCAAGGCGTCCGGCCAGATGACCCTGTCGGGCGGGCAGATGAGCAGCGCGTCGATGGACATGGCCACGGCCTTCCTGGGCGTGCCGGCCTGGGCCGCCGGCTGACGGCTGACGGCGAAAAAAGGGGATGACGCAAAAGGATAAGTACGGGGTCCCTTGACGGTCGCTTGACGTGGGTCAAAGCGGTATCATGCCGCCTCGACGATCTTCCCGAGCCATGAACGCGATCCTTCCCGTGACCTCCTCCGCCTCCCCGACCGTTGGCCTGAACGCCGGCCTGCTCGCCAAGTACGACGGCCTGCGCGTGCCCCGCTACACCAGCTACCCGACCGCGCCGCACTTCACGCCCGCGGTGAGCGCGGACGTGTATCGCGGCTGGCTGGCGGAGTTGGACACGCAAAGCCTCGCGGGCTCGCTGTACCTGCATGTCCCCTTCTGCCAGAAGATGTGCTGGTACTGCGGCTGCCACACCAAGATCGTGGCGCGCTACGCCCCCATCGCGGAGTATCTGGGCCATCTGCGGCGCGAGGTCGGCATGGTCGCCGATCTGATCCCCGGCCGGCTGAAGGTCCGCCACATCCATTTCGGCGGCGGCACGCCGACCATGATGGCGCCCGAGGACTTCGAGTCGATCATCGCCCTGCTGCGCGAGCGGTACGACGTGGTGGACGGCGCCGAGATCGCGGTGGAGATCGACCCGCGCACCCTGACCAGGGAGATGGCCGAGGCGCTGGGCCGCGCCGGGGTCAACCGCGCCTCGCTGGGGGTGCAGGATTTCGACGGCGACGTGCAGGCGGCCATCAACCGGCTTCAGCCGCAGGAGATGACCGAGCGGACGCTGGAATGGCTGCGCGCCGCCGGCATCCATCACGTCAACCTCGACCTGATGTACGGCCTGCCCAAGCAGTCGGTGGACAGCGTCGCCCGTTCCGCCCAGATCGCGCTGTCCATGGATCCGGACCGGCTGTCGGTGTTCGGCTACGCCCACGTTCCGTGGATGAAGACGCACCAGAAGAAGATCGACGAATCCGCCCTGGCCGACACGCTCGGCCGGTGGGAGCAGTTCGCCGCCATCGCCGAGGTGGTGACCGGCGCCGGCTATCACCCCATCGGCCTCGACCACTTCGCCAAGCCGACCGACGAGCTGTCGGTGCAGCAGGCCGAGGGGCGGCTCAGCCGCAACTTCCAGGGCTACACGACCGACGACGCGGAGGTCCTGCTGGGCTTCGGCGCGTCGAGCATCGGGGCTCTGCCGCAGGGCTACGTGCAGAACGCCGTGCCCTTCGACCAGTACGCCCAGGCCATCGAGGCCGGGATGCTCGCCACCGGGAAGGGCCTGACCCTGACCGACGAGGACCGGCTGCGCCGCGACCTGATCGTGCGGCTGATGTGCGATCTGGCGGTGGACGTGGGCGCCGTGGCGTCCGCGCACGGACTGGACGCCGGGGCCTTCGACGCGGACCTCGCGGGCATGGACGATCTGGTCGCCGACGGCGTCGCCGTGGTGGAAGGCCGCCGGGTCAGCGTGCCCGAGTCCGCCCGTCCGCTGATGCGCATCGTGGCCGCGCGCTTCGATACCTATCTGTCCACCGGCGCCGGGCGGCACAGCCGCGCGGTGTAAGGACAAGTCCGGCAATCGGGCCCCCATCCCAACCTTCCCCCATGCTGCGCACGGGGGAAGGAGCTTCGTCCCCTCCCCCGCCGCAAGGTGGGGGAGGGATGGGGAGGGGGCCCAACGCGGGAGCCTCACAGGCGCCCTCTGGCCTTCCGGCCGCAAATCGGCGACAGTGTGCCCACACCGCACAATCACCGATGCGGGAGAGGGCCGACACCGATGATCACGCTGTACACCTTCGCCACGCCGAACGGGCACAAGGCCTCCATCCTGCTGGAGGAGCTGGGCCTCACCTACAAGGTCCAGAAGATCGACATCGTCGCGGGCGAGAACAAGCGGCCCGACTATCTGGCCATCAGCCCCATCAGCAAGGTGCCGGCGGTGGTCGAGGTTCTGCCCGGCGGCCGGAAGCGCCGGCTGTTCGGGTCGGGCGCCATCCTGCTGCATTACGCCGAGCGCACCGGCCGCCTGCTGCCCGAGAGCGTGGACGACCGCGCCGAGGCGATGAGCTGGTTCATGCTGGGCATCAGCGATCTCGGCCCCACGGCGGTGGACATGTTCCGCTTTTCCGTCCGCGCGCCGGAACGCATCCCCTACGCCATCGACCTGTTCAAGGGCGAGCTGATGCGCACCTACGGCGCGCTGGATACCCGGCTGGGCGAGGCGGAGTATCTGGGCGGCACCTACTCCATCGCCGACATCGCCTGCTATCCCTTCATCGCGGCGGCGGCCGTGGCCGGCGGCAGCCTGCTGGAACGCTTCCCCAACCTGAAGCGCTGGCACGACGCGGTCGCCGACCGCCCGACGGTCAAGCGCGGCATGGCGGTGCCGGAGTAACCCGGCCCGCCGCCCCAACCAACGCACGTTAGAACCATGCCCATCATCAACCGCATCGCCGAGTTCCACGCGGACATGACCGCGTGGCGGCGCGACATCCACACCCATCCCGAACTGGGGTACGAGGAGCATCGCACCTCCGACATCGTGGCCGCCAAGCTGGCCGAGTGGGGCATCGCGGTGCACCGCGGCCTTGCCGGCACCGGAGTGGTCGGCACGCTGAAGGGCCGGGGCGAGGGCGCGCGGGCCATCGGGCTGCGCGCCGACATGGACGCGCTGCCGATGCCGGAGGCGAACACGTTCGATCACGCCTCGCGCCACGACGGCAAGATGCACGCCTGCGGCCACGACGGCCACACCACCATGCTGCTGGGTGCCGCCCGCTATCTGGCGGAAACGCGCAACTTCGACGGCACCGTGCATTTCATCTTCCAGCCCGCCGAGGAAGGGCGCGGCGGCGGCCGGCGCATGATCGAGGAAGGGCTGTTCCGGCAGTTCGACTGCGAACAGGTCTACGGCCTGCACAACTGGCCGGACCTGCCGGCGAACACCATCGCCGTGCATCCCGGCCCGGTGATGGCGGCGGCCGACCAGTTCACCATCACCGTGGACGGCCACGGCGGCCACGCCGCGATCCCGCACAAGGCGGTCGATCCGGTTCTGGTCGCCGCGCACATCATCACGGCGGTGCAGAGCCTCGTCAGCCGCTTCACCGACCCGGCGGACAGCGCGGTCGTCTCCGTCACCTGGGTGCAGGCCGGCACGACCTACAACGTCATCCCCGACGAGGCGAAGCTGCACGGCACCGTGCGCACCTTCAACGAGGCCACCCGCGCCCGCATCGAGCAGCAGCTGGGCCGCATGGCCGAGAGCATCGCCGCCGGCTTTGGCGCGAAGGCGTCGCTGGAGTTCCGCCCCGGCTACCCGGCGACCGTCAACACCGAGGCCGAGGCGCGCGTCGCCGCCGCCGTCGCCGCCAAGGTGGTGGGCGAGGCCAACCTGTCCTGGGCCCCCGACCCGACCACGGCGGCGGAGGATTTCGGCTACATGCTGCGCGAACGGCCGGGCGCCTACATCTGGCTCGGCCACGGCGCGCAAGGCAACGATGGGCATGGCGGCCCCGGTTGCCGGCTGCACAACCCGCACTACGACTTCAACGACGACATCCTGACCACGGGCGCCAGCTATTGGGCCACGCTGGTCGAAACCATCCTGCCACGGAGCGCCTGACCGCATGCGAGTGCCGACCACCCCCGCCGCCGCCCTTCTCGCCTTCGCCGTCGCCCTGCCTCTTCTGGGCGCCTGCCAGACGACATCGGAGGGGGCGGGGGCGCCGCGTTCGCTGATCCCCGCCGACGCCGCCCCCGGCACCTATTGGCAGGGTGACCGCAGCCAGGCGTTCGAGCGCGCCTACGTCGTCGCCCGCACCCCCCAGGACTGGGAGGATCTGTGGGCCCGCGTCGGCGAGCCCGCGCCGGCGCCGCTGCCGGACGGCCAGATGGCGGTCGCCGTGTTCGTCGGCCCGCGCGACACGGCGGGGTACGGCGTCAGCATCGACCGCGTGCAGGTGACCGGAGGCGACCTGATCGTCGGCTACCACGAGCGCGTCCCCGGCCCGACGCAGGCGGTGGCGCAGATGCAGACCAGCCCCTACGCCGTGCGCCTGCTGCCGAAGGTCGCCGGCACGCCGAAGTTCCAGCGGGAGAAGTGACGCGACCATCATCGTAGGTTGGGTTGAGCGCAGCGAAACCCAACACACGTCGGTAGCGCAATGGGCCGCGCAACGATGTTGGGTTTCGGCTTTGCCTCAACCCAACCTACACATCACACGAGCCCTCACCGCTTCCCCGACGTCCTCGGGTCCAGCGCGTCCTGCAACCCGTCCCCCAGCAGGTTGACCGCGATCACCGTCAGGAAGATCAGCAGCCCCGGCCACACCGCCAGCAGCGGCGCGGTGCCGACCTGTTCCTGCGCGTTGGTCAGCATGTTGCCCCAGGAGGGCAGCGGCGGCTGGATGCCGAGGCCGAGGAAGCTCAGCACCGATTCCAGCAGGATCACGTTGCCGACCGTCAGCGTCGTCGCCACCACGGCGGGGGCCGCCACGTTCGGCAGGATGTGGGCCAGCATGATGCGGCGGCTGCCCGCCCCCATCGCCACCGCTGCCCGCACATAGTCGCGCCGCCGCGCCGACAGGGTCGCCCCGCGCACCAGCCGCGCCACGGTGGTCCAGCCGAACAGCGCCACCAACACAACGATGCGCAGCAGGCTGGCGTCCTCCGCGCCCGCGACCTCCGGCGGGACGCCCAGCCGCGTCAGGTCGATGGCCCCCAGCACAATCAGCAGCGGCAGCAGCGGCAGGGCGATCAGCCCGTCGGTCAGCCGCATCAGCAGATCGTCCAGCCGCCCGCCGAAATAGCCCGCCAGAAGCCCGATCGCCGTCCCGATGATCCCCGAGGCCAGCGCCGCCGCCACCCCGACGAACAGCGACACCCGCCCGCCGTAGAGCAGCCGCACCAGCACGTCGCGCCCCAGCTCGTCGGTGCCCAGCGGGTGCGCCAGGGTCGGCGGGCCATAGCGGTCGAGCAGGCTGATCGCCGTCGCCTCCGTGCCCAGAGCCGTTTCCACCCAAGGGGCGGCCAGCGCCGCGCCGGCCAGAACCAGCAGCAGAACCGCGCTGGCGACCGCCAGACGGTGACGCCCGAAGCGCCGCAGGAAGCGCCGGCCCCTCACCCCTCCCCTCCCTGGAAGGACACGCGCGGGTCCAGCCCGGCGTAGGCGATGTCGGCCAGCAGGTTGCCGACCAGCGTGGTCAGCGTGGCGAACAGCAGCGCCACCAGCGCCACGTTCAGGTCGTTGCCCATGATGCTGTCGTAGATCAGCTTGCCCATGCCCGGCCACGCGAACATGGTCTCGGTCACCAGCGCGCCGGAGAACAGCACGCCGAACTCCAGCGCCACGACGGTGACGATGGGGATCAGCGCGTTGCGCAGCGCGTGCCGCCAGACGACGCGGTTTTCGCCCAGCCCCTTGGCGCGGGCGGTGCGGACATAGTCCTGGCGCAGTTCGCTCATCATCGCCGCGCGGACGTAGCGCGTGTAGCCGCCGATGCTGGCCAGCGTCAGCGAGGCCACCGGCAGCACGAGGTAGGGCAGCCGCTCCACCAGGCTCTCCCCGCCCACCGGGCCGAGGCCGGAGGCCGGCAGCCATTGCAGTTCGACCGCGAACAGCAGGATCAGCAGCAGCGCCAGCCAGAAGACCGGGACCGAGATGCCGGCGAAGCAGAACAGGTTGATGGCGTTGTCCGCCCAGCCGTGCGGCCGCCGCGCCGCGTAGACGCCGAGCGGCAGGGCCACCGCCACCGACAGCGCCATCGCCGCGCCCAGCAGCACCAGCGTATTGAGCAGGCGCGGCCCGAGCACCGTCAGCACCGGCTGCGCGTAGAGCCGCGAATAGCCGAAGTCGCCGGCCAGGGCGGCGGAGAGCCAGTGCCAGTAACGTTCCAGCAGCGGCCGGTCGAGCCCGTACAGCGCCTTCAGCCGCGCCGCGTCGGCCGGCGTGGCGCGCGGGTTGCCGGCCAGCATCATGTCCACCGGATCGCCCGGCATCAGCGCCATCAGGACGGTGACGGCAAGGCTCATGAGCGCCAGGACGATGAGGGCCTGGAGCAGGCGGGAAGCGAGGAAGCGGGTCATGGGCGTTTTGCCCCCTCCCCAACCCTCCCCCGCATCGCGGGAGAG
>JAEZID010000209.1 GCA_023416195.1 Pseudomonadota bacterium
CCCGCCCCGAGCGCGAGGCCCGGCGTGACGCCCGACATGGTCGACGGATTGCCGGCCTTGCCGATGCCGCAGATCAGGCCGTTCTTGATGCCCACGTCCGCCTTGACGACACCCTGGACGGCATCGACGATGGTGACGTTGGTGATGACCAGATCGGGGCAGCCGCCCGCGCTGGTGAGCGCGTTGTCGTACCCCATGCCGTCGCGCAGCGTCTTGCCGCCGCCATAGACCGCTTCCTCGCCATAGACGCGCAGATCCTTTTCGATCTCGATGTAGAGATCGGTGTCGCTCAGCCGGATCTTGTCGCCCGTCGTGGGGCCGTAGAGGTCCGCGTACTGCCGGCGTGAAATCTTGGCCATTTCAGAACTCCATTCCTTGATTCCAGCGGACGGTCACGGCTTGTTCTTGAAGCCATAGCGCTTCGCGCGTTCGAGAGCGTCGGTCAGGCGCGGGCGGTATTCGTCGTAGCTCTCGTCGCCGGTCCAGCCGTTGACCAGGCCGTTGAAGCCGAACACGCGCTGCTTTCCCTGGTAGGGAATGAGCACGACCTCCTTCTCGTCGCCCGGCTCGAAGCGGATGGCCGTCGTGGCGGGAATGTTGAGGCGTCTGCCGAAAGCCTGTTCGCGGTCGAATTCAAGCGAGGCGTTCACCTCGAAGAAATGGAAATGCGACCCCACCTGGATCGGGCGATCCCCGGTGTTGCGAACCTTCAGCGTGACGGTCGGACAACCGGCGTTGATTTCGATGTCGTTCTGAGCCAGAACAAGTCCTCCGACCGGCGTTTTCTCGGCATTCTTGGCCATGGTGATTCCTCTAGACCATGATTGCTTGGTGGCATGCGTGCTTGACGGCGCGAGTGCTTGATGGGGCGCGGTTACTTGATGGGGCTGTGGACGGTGACAAGCCGGCTGCCATCGGTGAACACCGCCTCCACCTGGACGTAGGGGATCATTTCCGCGACGCCGTCCATGACGTCGTTGCGGGTGATCACCTTGCTGGCCAGGTCCATGACTTCCTCGACGGTCTTGCCGGCCCGCGCGCCATCGAGCGCGGCGACGGAAATGAGCGACACCGTCTCCGGATGATTGAGCTTCAGCCCCTGGTCCTTACGCCGTTGTGCAACCTGGGCTAGCATGTAGATGAGAAGTTTGTCGATTTCCCGAGGAGTGAAATGCATAAGCAGCCTCCTGGTTTGCCATTCCATGAAAAAGGTCGACCAACGCACTTTCGCTCGGCAGCCGAACAACGGTGATGCTAACACTGGCAATGACGGAAAAGTCACCATGATTTTTTTCTGTTTCTCGCATATTGCCTTATTCATATTTTGAAAAAACGGAGTGCATCCTTTGGCCCCATCAATTTTTGTTCATGCAAAATGTATTTAGTATGGCTTAGTGACGATGATTACAAAATCGAATTATGATGTTCGTTTGTTTTTCGGTCACCATTAACGGAAATTCAGGAGAATGGGGTCGCGAATCGGTGTGGTGGCCTGCTTTTATTGTGAGCACGGAACGATTGTCACTGCTCGTCAGCCGGACTGCCGCCGGACGAGATCGGGTGGACGATGGCGCCACGGCTTGAGCGGCGAGCGTTGACAACGTCGGCTCATAACAGAGGACGAGGATTCCCCACCGCGCCCCCGCCTCCAGCCGTGGACACCGGGATGACCGGCTGGCGTTGGATCAGGCCGCCGGGACCACTTGCACCTGCCGAGCAATCGCCCACAGGAAGCCTGCCATCTCCCGAGCGATGGCGGTTGTCACCACCACCCGGGCTTTGCCGGTGGCCACCAGTCGACGAAAGCGGGCACACAGCCGGACCTGGGCCTTCCACGCGACGTCGCGGATGGCCTGGGGCAGGTTCTCAAGACGGTCGTGCAATTTGCGGCTGACCCGCGCCTGGATCCGGTAGGCCCAGGCGCTTTCGATGAGCGCGCGCCGGGCCAAGGCGTTACCGGCCTTGGTGATGCCGCCGCGTCGCACGGTGGCGCCGCTGGAATGCTCGGACGGCACCAAGCCCAGATAGGCCATCAACAGGCGGGGCTTGTCGAAGCGGGAGAACCTGCTGGCGAGCCAGGATGGCGATCGGCATCACTGGGCGGAGGACAGGGATGACGGGATGAAACCTGGCCGAAACCCGCTGGAGCACCCGGTTCTGAACTGACCAACCCATCAACGACACTGGCGCTGCTCGAACGGAAAGAGCGCCCTGATCACCTTATTTTGCTGCAGTGGCAGGCGATAGGTGACGGAGGTCGCTGAAACCAACAGCCGCTTATCGCACGCACACAACCCGACCGGTTTGACGCGGCCCGGTCAGCCAGGCGCGAGTCGGATCAGCGCCCGCAGCGCCGGCTCTGCCAACCACTCCGCAAAAGAAGATTCAGGTTTGGAACGGCAAAAGCGCAATCTTTATCACCCACCTAGAATATATGCCCAGCACGGCCGGGCACCATTCACAAAACAGCAGAAAATTTCCTAGGACCTGTTGCCGCAAATAGTCCTTGATTAGGACGGGACATTGTGACCAAGCGGAGGCGCGGCAACGGTTATGCCGGATTTTCAGAGGCTATGCCGGATTCTACACCCACGCCGGCTCAGCGCACCCAGACGCGTCGGGGGCCGCTGTCGATGTGGACGAAGTTGGAGTCCGGATAGAAGCCGACGCCGCCCAGGCCCAGGCCGTTGGCGTAATGGGCGACGGAAAGAGAGGACAGCTTGGGCAGGCGGATGTCGGCGGCCATGGCACGAACGTGAAAGCTGCGGTGCGCTACGCTTTCGCCCAGGGTCCGGCGCAGCATCTCGTTCGTCTGGCGGGAGCGGTAGCCGGACAGCACCTCGATGGGCACGGTGAAGCGCGCGGCCATCTGCACGCGCCACAGAATCTCCAGCAGGGAAGCCGCGGTCTGCACCACCTCCCCCGTCCGCCAATCGCGGAAGAAGCGATCCACGGACGCCAGACCGGCCGGGTCGTAGGCGCCGTCGCGCCAGAAAACGGTGTTCAGCCGCTCGCCCGTGTTGAGGTTGCGCATGACGAGGCGGCGCGGGACGGTCAGCCACTGCGGCACTGCCGCCTCCAACGCCTGGGCGGGGCGCGCGAGGCTGTTCAGCAACGCCGAGGCGGCCAGTCCCGTCAGAACGCGGCGCCGCGTGGGCGCGCTGTCGTGGAAGTCGTCCATGAAATCGTCAATGGCGGGCCGGAGCGGCAATCCCCGGCGACGTTACGCAAAATGTTACACAAGTCAAAGGCTTTCCATATTGACTTGTATTTGCCCCACCCGTAGACACTAGATGTCGTAAAGCACAAGGTCTTGCGGTAAGCCTTCAACACGGCACACCGCGCCTTGCGTTCTTGAGGTGGAGGCGAGGGTTTCGGTGCCCGAGGGCAGACAGGCCACCAACGTCCTGTTCGGCTATCTGGAAGGCGTCGATCGCAAGGACGCCGAAAGCTACGCGCGTGCCTTCGGCCGGCGCTGCCTGAAGACCTCGGAAACCTGCTGGTATTCGGTCGAACCGCTGTGGAGCGGCTTCCTCTACGAAATCCACGAGGGCGGTCCCGGATATTCCTTCCTGCCGGCGCTCGCCAAGGAAATCGATGCCAACCCCGGCGGGGTCGCGCTGGTGCCCTCGGGCCGGCGGGTGTTCGAGCTGACCGTGCGCAACGGGCGGCCGGTGGGCGCCCTGCTGTCGGAGACCCGCTCGCGCGAGGTGCAGACGCACATGGCGGTGGTGCAACCGGCCGGCCGAACGGACGGACGCCCCTTCGGCATGGTCGTGCCGGCCTGGGTGCCGCAGGGGCATGTCCGCTTCCACGCGATTCTCGCCACCCGGCGGATGAAGCGGCTGACGCCCGCCATACCGTTGCCCTTGGCAGCCAGCGCGGTCGCCTTCCTGGCCGGCTTCGCCGTACTGCTGGGTGGCGGCATCACCTATTTCTGGTCGCCGCACCGCGCCGCGCAATCGCGCGACTTCGACATGGCCCGCCTGCCGCACCGGCAGTGGGAAAGCGTGATGGCGGCCGTGACCGCCAACACCTACGCCGCAAAGCTGGAATTCAAGGACGGCAAGTGGACCGTCGAAACCTTGGCCCAGCCGGCGCCAAAGCCGTAAGCCGCCTTACAGCCCACCATTTCCGGCGAGCGCCACGCAGACCCGGTCCTTGCCCTGGAGGCTACCGCAGCCGCCGCTGTCCTGCGACACGAAGCGGATGACGACCCGCTCGCCATGGCTGGCGGCGTTGCCCGGAAGAACGGCCTCGGCCACCAGGGTCTCGACCGAACGCGACGGCTCCTTGCCCGGCTTGGCGGCGGGGGGCTTCGCCGTTTTCCAGCGGTGGTCGGCCGAGGCGACATACTGCGCGGAAGGCTTCGGCTCTCGGGTCCGGATCGCAGGCGCCGATTCCAGCTTGGCGACGGCGACCGGCGCGGGTGCCGGCTCCGGTCGGGATTCGGGCTTGGGAGCTTTGGTCGGCGCACTGGCCGGGACGACCGCGACCTCGATGGCGGTGGCGCCGGAGGACTGCGACGGCTCGCGCGGATCGGTGCCGCGCAGGACGGGGGTCAGCGCGGCGACGTACATCCTGGTTTCGCGCGGCAGCTTCTGCTTGCCGGCGAGGTGCGCGGCATAGCAGGCCGGACCGCAGTTGTAGGCGGCGAGGAAGCCCGGCGCACCGAACAGGTCATACATCTCGCGCAGGTACGCGGTGCCGGCCATGATGTTGTCGCGCGGGTTGGACGGATCCGGGCCGAAGCCGTATTGCTGGCGCACCATCTCGTAGGTGCCGGGCATCACCTGCATCAGGCCGATGGCGCCGGCGCGGCTGGTGATGGTGCGGCCGTTGACGGTGGCGCGCCCGCCGCTTTCCCGCATCATAACGGCGCGGATCCACTTCTCCGGCATGTCGAATCGCTCCGACGCCTCACGGATGTGGGGGACCCAGGGGGCCAGGGGATCGTTGGGGTCGATCGGGTTGATCGCCACCTGCGAAGCCGCATCGGGCGAGGTCGCCGTCTCCGGAGCGTTCGAGGCACAGCCCGCCACGCCGAGAGCGAGGAGCAGGGCGGCACCGGCGGCGCGAGCCGTCGCGAAGTCTCGATAAGCCACGAGGGAGGGTCCGTGCTGGTGGCGCAGAAATCGAAAGTGTTACCACTTCTTTGCGATGTATAGGCGGTCGATGTCAAGCAGCAACGAGGTTGTATTGCCCTCGGCCTATGTATGTCCGCATTACATCAGGATCCGAAATGGTTTTTGCAAAAATGCCGTTCATTGGTTTTCTGCCGTATTTTATCCGATTGCGCAACCCGGATTCGGCCCGGATTTGGATGCACGGCGACGTGCGGTTCCCCTGTTCTTCTTGCGACCGGAACGTGCGCCGACGCGCCGTAACGCGCCCGTCGGACCTTGACTGGGAAGGGGGGAACGCATATTGAATGAACGTTCATTTAACATCGTGACCGCATGCCCGACAGCACCCCCCTGCCCGTCCCCCGCCGCTCCCGCCGCAAGGAGGCCCGCCCCGCCGAGGTGATCGAGGCCGCGCGCGACCTGTTCATCTCGCGCGGCTTCGCCGCAACCAA
>JAEZID010000269.1 GCA_023416195.1 Pseudomonadota bacterium
GATTGATGAGGATCGGCGGCAATCCGCAACAGCCTCCGGCGGACTGTCGCAATATCAGACAATTTGCAACAGGGCAGATGCCCAGGGGAGAGCCGCATGGGCGAGGTTCGGGACGAACGGCTTGACGGCGAGCTTCTGTTCGGCCCAGACGACGATCTTGACAACGACGATCTTGACGGCGGCGGCATTCACGAGGCGCCCGCTCCGGTCCGAACGGCGGAACCCTGGCTCGTTCTGGTGGTGGACGACGACCCTCAGGTCCACGCCATGACCGAAGTGCTGCTGCGCGACTTCGAATTCGAAGGCCGCCCGTTCGAGGTCGTTAGCGCCTTGTCCGCGGCGTCGGCGCGGGTCATCCTCGCGGCCTGTCCGGAGATCCCCGTGGCTCTGCTGGACGTGGTGATGGAAACCGACGACGCCGGCCTGCGCCTCGTCCGGCACATCCGTGAGGATCTCGGCAACCGCCGCATGCGCATCGTCCTGCGCACCGGCCAGCCGGGTCAGGCGCCGGAACGCGACGTGGTCGTCGCCTACGACATCAACGACTACAAGTCCAAGAGCGAGTTGACCGCCCAACGCCTGTTCACCACGCTGGCCAGCGCGCTCCGGGCGTGGCGCGACATCGTGACCATCGAACGGCACCGGCAGGGGCTGGAGCGCATCCTGACCGCCTCCGCCCCGCTGTTCGAGACACGCTCCATGCGCACGCTGGTGGAAGGGCTGGTGGACCAGCTTTCCAAGGTCGTGGACCATGCCGGGGGAGCGGTGCTCGCCTGCCGCATGATGGATCGCGGCGACGGGGGAAGCCGCGCCACGGTGGTCGCCGGCTCCGGCCGTTTCGCCCGGCTCGTCGGACAGGCCCCGGCCGGCGCGCTGTCGCCTGACCAGACCGCCGCCGTGGTGGCGGCCTTCGAGACCCAGCGCAACGCCTTCGCTCCCGACCGCTGCGTGCTGGCCTTCCGCACGCGCGAGCACGGCACCACCGTCTTCGTCCTGGAACGGCCGGAGGCTTACGGCGAGGATGACCACCGTCTGCTGGAGCTGTTCTGCAACCGCGTCGCCGTTGGTTTCGACAACGTCTGCCTCTACGAGGATCTGATCGCGCTGAACCGATCCCTGGAACGGCGCGTCGAGGAGCGCACCGCCGAACTGGCCGCCAACCAGTCCGCTCTGGTCGCCGCCAAGGACCGGGTGGAGCACGCGCTGGAGGCCGAACTGGCCGCCCGCGAGCAGCAGCGCCGCTTTGTCGGCATGGTCAGTCACGAGTTCCGCACGCCGCTCGCCATCATCGACAGCGCCGCGCAGATGCTGGCGCTGCGGGCCGAACGGGTCGATCCGGAATCGTTGGACCGCCTCGGCGTCATCCGGGGAAGCGTGCAGCGCCTGACCGGCCTGATCGATTCCCACCTGACCGACGAGCGGATCCGGAAAGGCACCCTGTCCCTGAACCGCGGCGACGTCGATCTTGCCAGCCTTCTGCGCGTCGCCGTGGAGCCCTTCTGCGCCGCCTATCCCGGCAGCGCCTTCCATCTCGACCTCGACGGACTCCCGCCGGTCGTGGCGGCGGACGGGCATCTGCTGGGGATGCTGTTCGGCAACCTGCTCAGCAACGCCGTCAAATACGCGGACGGCGACGCGGCCGTCACCATCCGGGGCGGCACCGACGGCGACATGGCGGTGGTGGTGGTCGCCGACCGGGGGCGCGGCATTCCGGAACACGAGTTGCCCCGCCTGTTCGACCGCTTCTTCCGGGGGGCCGCTACGACCGACGTGCCGGGAACGGGCATCGGTCTGCAAACCGTCCAGCAGGTCGTCGAACTGCACGGCGGCGCGGTCACCGTGGACAGCGCGGTCGGGCAGGGCACGACCTTCCGCATCGCGCTGCCGGTCGGGTCCCCACAACTCCCCGGGTGAACAACGGCGGGCGGGTGAGCGGCGCCCTACACCACCCGCACCGGGGCCGAGAACACGTACCCCACCCCGTGCACCGATTTCAGCGGCGCCGGTCCGGCGATTGCCCCTTCGATCTTATGCCGCAACCGACCGACCACGGTGTCGATGGAGCGGTCGTCGGGATTCCAGCGCCGGCTGTAGAGCGCCAGGGAGATCTGGTCCCGCGTGGCCGGTTGACGCGCCTGCGCGGCGAGCAGCGAGGCCAGCTTCATCTCCATGCTGGTCAGGCTGATCTGGACGCCCGCCGGGCTGGTCAGCAGCCAGTCGGTGGCGTTCAGCGCCCAGCCCGCCTCATCGCCGGCGGCTCCACCGCCGCCGGGGGGCGGCGCGGTCATGGCCGGCGCGGCGGGGGCCGCCGCCATGCCCTCCAGCCGGCGCAGCAACGCCTTCACCTGCGCCTCAAGCTCCCGCATCTCGACCGGCTTCACGAGGTAGGCGTCGGCGCCGATCTCCAGCCCCACGACCCGGTCCACGGTGGTGCCGCGCGCGGTCACCATGACGATGCCGATGCCGGGCGTCTCGCGCAGGCGCGCGGCGATCTTGAAACCGTCCTCGCCCGGCAGGTTGACGTCGAGGATGACCACCGACGCCGTCCTGCCCGCAAGGCAGTCGTCAAGCTCGCGGCCGTTCCCGGCGGGCATGGCGTCGAATCCGCAACCCCGCAGATATTCGACCATGTCACGGCGAAGCGAGGCCTCGTCCTCGACCACCACGATCGTGACCGCCGCCATGCCGCTCATCCTTTCCCCGTCAATTTGAGGAGAATCCTACGGGGAAATTAGAGGATCTTCATTCAACCGTCGAGACGCTTGCCGCCCTTACGCCGCTACGCCGCTTCGGTGGCGCGTTCGATCTCCTGCGCGTCGCCGGCCAGCGCGCCGATCTCGGCCCCGTTCAGCGTTTCGAATTCCAGCAGAGCGGTGGCGATGCTTTCCAGCGCCTTGCGGTCGGTCGCCAGGATGCGGCGGGCGTGCTCCATGCCCTCGTCCGTGATGCGGCGGATTTCCTCGTCGATTCGCCAGGCGGTGCGCTCCGACCGCACGGCCGCCGGGTCGTTGCCGGCGTGGGCGACGAAGCCGATGGCCTCGCTCATGCCCCAGGCGGTGACCATGCGGCGCGCCATGTCGGTGGCGGCGCGGAAGT
>JAEZID010000279.1 GCA_023416195.1 Pseudomonadota bacterium
CATTGATGAACTGCGCAAGATTCTCTTTAATTTCTTCGGGAAGCTTCTTCCTGATTGCTTCATAAGCCTCAACAACACGAATATTTCCACCCTCGGTCCGCTCTTTATGCTGCTGAGTAACATACCCAACCAAGTTCAATGGCTTTTTACCACTAAATGGAAGCTCAGAAGGATCCTCAGCAAGACTTATTCCTATTTCAAGCTCCTTTCGCCAAACCTTTAGTGCAGACCCTATGTTTCTAATCGCCCAAAGAGAAAATATATCGATTGACATCGGGACAACAAAATTGTCCACGGCCAGAAGAATCGAGCGATTTATCGCGCCAAGCGACGGCCCCATATCAAAGAAAATAAAATCATAGTCCTTCGCCTTTTCGATAAGATCAGAAAATAAAAATGTGGTTCGTAGGCCGCGAGTGCCTCCAGATTTCGCATCACGCCAATCCTGCGCCAGAAGATCTTCCTTCAGAGCCAATCGCGGGTCACCAACAATAAGATCAAAGCCAAAACTTTCGATATGCACGATCGGCAATTTATCTTGATACCCCTTCCCCACCGAGAGAGGATGTATTATGCTATATATGCTATTTATTTTTGATTCTTCTTCATAAGAAGCAACAAACTCCTCATCGGAAAGCGCATACTGCGTTAAGTTACACTGAGGATCTGCATCAATCACCAAAACTTTGCAGTGCATACTAATGGCCAACTCGGCCGCCAAATTGGCTACAAGCGTAGTTTTTCCCACTCCACCTTTGTTATTAAAAAAGCAAACAGATTGCGTGCCGTGCTTCTTGATTGACGCCAAGAGCGATGCAGTCATATCGTCAATCGGAGCCGGCGGGGCTGGCTTGCCCTTTCTTGCAGTAGGCTTCAACACTTTTCCCTCTCTAAGCCAGATGCTCCATTATAACGGCAACGTTCCAGATCAGCCAAGGTGATTAATCTTTTTGCGCCAGCGCCCGTTGCTGTAGCCCTTATGACCAGGGCCTGTTACAAGCCAAGCCACAAACACAATGGTGCATTGGCGCAATTGGATCGCCCCGTCCGAGTTGATAGGGAGCAGCAGCAGAAAGCTGACCAACCCGCCTAGGATAAAGCGGGTATGATGGGACGTTTTTATTTGAGGCTCTACCGCACCAGTTCCCGCGTCGCCCCATCCAAGCCCTCCAGCGTCAGCGGGTACATGCGGCCGCCCATGAGGCGTTGCAGGATGCGGGTGCTCTCGGTGTAGCCCCACAGGCGTTCCGGGGTGGGGTTCAGCCAGACGGCCTTGCTGTAGACGGACAGGAGACGCTGCATCCAGGCCTGCCCCGGCTCCTCGTTCCAGTGCTCGACGCTGCCGCCGGCGTAGACGATCTCGTAGGGGCTCATGGCGGCGTCGCCGACGAAGACCAGCTTGTAGTCGGCCGGATAGGTGTGCAGCACGTCCCAGGTGGGGGTGCGCTCGTCGTGGCGGCGGCGGTTGTCGCGCCAGACGCTCTCGTAGACGCAGTTGTGGAAATAGAAGTGCTCCAAGTGCTTGAACTCCGTCCGGGCGGCGGAGAACAGCTCCTCCACGAGGCGGATGTGGTCGTCCATGGAGCCGCCGACATCCAGGAACAGCAGCACCTTCACCGCGTTGTGCCGCTCCGGCACCATCTTCAGGTCCAGCCAGCCGGCATTGTTCGCCGTGGCGCGGATGGTGCCGGGAAGGTCCAGTTCGCTGGCGGCACCCGTGCGGGCGAACTTGCGCAGGCGGCGCAGAGCCACCTTGATGTTGCGGGTGCCGAGTTCGACCTGATCGTCGAGGTTCTTGAACTCCCGCTTGTCCCACACCTTCACGGCGCGGCGGTGGCGGGACTCGTGTTGCCCGATGCGCACGCCCTCCGGGTTGTAGCCGTAGGCGCCGAAGGGCGAGGTGCCGGCCGTGCCGATCCATTTGGAGCCGCCCTGGTGACGGCCCTTCTGTTCCGCCAGACGCTGGGCCAGGGTCTCCATCAGCTTTTCCCAGCCGCCGAGCGCCTGGATCTGCGCCTTTTCCTCGTCGGTCAGGAAACGCTCGGCCAGCTTGCGCAGCCATTCCTCGGGGATGTCCACGACGGGGACCTCGTCGGCGCCCTCCCCGCCCGCCTCGCCGATGCCCTTGAAGACCTGACCGAACACGCGATCGAAGCGGTCCAGGTTGCGCTCATCCTTCACCAGACAGGCCCGGCTGAGGTAATAGAAGTCCTCGACGCGGAAGGCGGCGATGCCCCGCTTCATGGCCTCCATGAGCGTCAGGTACTCGTTCAGCGAGACGGGAACGCCCGCCTTGCGCAGCTCGAAGAAGAAACTCGTGAACATGCGGCCCTCTCCGCCCCTTCCCGCCCTGCTCCGCCCCGATGGGCAATCGTAGCGCCGACCCGCAAGGAACGCCATGACCGCACTTCTCGACTTCGCCCGCGCGCTGGAATTCGCCGCGCTCAAGCACATCGATCAGCGCCGCAAGGGCGTCCGCGCCGAACCCTACCTCAACCATCTGTCGGAGGTGGCGTTTCTGGTCGCCGAGGCGACGGAGGGCAAGGACCCGGTCGCGGTCATCGCCGCCCTGCTGCACGACACGCTGGAGGACACCGACGCCAGCTATGAGGAGATCGAGCGGCTGTTCGGCGCGGAGGTCGCCAGCGTGGTCGCCGAGACCACCGACGACAAGCGCCTGCGTAAGGCCGAGCGCAAGCAGCGGCAGATCGACGCCGCCCCCACCGCCTCGCCCCGCGCGAAGCTGGTGAAGCTGGCCGACAAGGTGTCGAACCTGCGCTCCATGGCGCACAGCCCGCCCGCCGACTGGCCGCAGGAACGCAAGGTCGAGTATTTCGAATGGGCGCACGCGGTCGTCGCCGGGCTGCGGGGGATCGACGCCCGGTTGGAGGCGCTGTTCGACCGGGCCTACGAGGACGGGCTGGCGGAGCTGCGCGGGGACACTCTGTTGAAGGGGTGAGCTGGGCTAAAGAGTTGATTTGTCTCAGTGTGACTTCATCACAGAAGGCTTATAAAAGGGGGACTAGGCTGGTTGACGCCGCGCATTCGCAAGGTGGTATGCCATGTCCCTCGCTTCTCCTGTTCCCGCCGCCGACGCCGACGAGCCGGGAAAACGCCTGTTCGCCCAGCGCCCCAAGGTCTATCCCGCCGACGTGCAAGGCCGCTTCCGAAGGCTGAAGTGGCTGGCGCTGATCGTCCTGCTGGGCATCTACTACGTCACGCCCTGGATCCGCTGGGAACGCGGGCCGGGCATCCCCGATCAGGCCGTGCTGGTCGATATGGTCGGCCGGCGCGCCTACTTCTTCTGGATCGAGATCTGGCCGCAGGAGGTCTATTACCTGACCGGCCTGCTGATCATCGGGGCGTTCGGCATCTTCTTCGCCACGACCCTGCTGGGGCGGGTGTGGGGCGGCTATGCCGGCCCGCAGACCGGCTGGACCGACCTGTACCTGTGGGTCGAGCGCAAGATCGAGGGCGCGCGGACGGAGCGGATACGGCTCGACAAGGCGCCGATGAGCGCGGCGAAGCTGGGCAGGAAGGCGGCCAAGCACGCGGTCTGGCTGCTGATCGCCGTGGCAACGGGCGGGGCCTGGATCTTCTACTTCAACGACGCGCCGACGCTGGTGCGCGAGATCGTGACCGGCGAGGTGTCGTGGAAGGTGCTGGCCTTCGCCGGGCTGTTCACCGGCACGACCTACTTCTTCGCCGGCTGGGCGCGCGAGCAGATCTGCATCTACGTCTGCCCCTGGCGCAGCTTTCAGGCCGCCATGGTGGACGAGGACACCCACGTCGTCACCTATCAGGACTGGCGCGGCGAGGGCCGCGCGCCGCTGCGCAAGTCGCAGAGCTGGGACGAGCGGACGGCCCAGGGACTTGGCGACTGCATCGACTGCAAGCTGTGCGTCCACGTCTGCCCGACCGGGACGGACATCCGCAAGGGGCAGCAGATCTCCTGCATCGGCTGTGGCCTGTGCGTCGATGCCTGCAACGAGGTGATGGCGCAGATCGGCCGGCCGGGCGATCTGGTGCTGTTCGACACGCGCTCCAATCAGGTGGCGCGGGCCGAGGGCAAGAGCGCGCCGGTCCGCCTGCTGCGGCCGCGCACCGTGGTTTACGCGCTGATCATGCTGGTCGTGGCCGGGATGATGGTGGTGTCGCTGATGCTGCGGCCGACCCTGGACGTCAGCGTGCTGCGGGATCGCGCGCCGCTGTTCGTGACGCTGTCCAACGGCGACGTGCAGAACGCCTACACGGTGAAGATCCTCAACAAGACTCACACCGCGCGGGACTACCGCGTGACGGTCGAGGGGCTGGGGAATGCCGAGCTGTCGGTGGTGGGCGAGGAAGGCGGCAAGGGGGCCGCGCTGACCCTGTCGGCCGAAGCGGACTCGGTGGCGACCTACCGCGTGTTCGTCCGGGTGCCGGGCGGCGCCGTGAAAGGCGGCTCCACCGACATGGTGGTGCTGGCCGAGGATACGGTGACCGGAGAAGTGGGCAAGCACCCGAGCGTGTTCATGGCCCCGTGAGGTGAGTGGGAGCGAGGGAGGCCCTGCCTCCCTCGCGCACCCTTCGCCAAGGGCGGAGGCCCTTGGAACCCGTCAATGCATGGAATGACCGGCTGCGGCGGCGCCGGACAGGATGGTCGGGTCCAGCATGCCGAAGATCATGGCGACGTGGGCCACGATCAGGAACAGGCCGACCAGCGCCGCGTGGATCGCCATGCGGCTGTGCTCCGTGCGGTTCCGGGCGATCAGGCCCAGGTCCAGCAGGGCGATGCCGCCCAGCGGAATGATGCCGGCGAGATAGAAGCCCACCGCCAGCACGTCGGCCGGGCCACGCCAGCCGCCGCCGGTGGTCAGCGGGATCACCGCGTTCTGCATCAGATAGACGAACACGCCGGTGAAGTAGACGCCGACAATAATGCCGGCCCAGCGGTTCAGCACCCGCACCATGCTGTCGTAATGGCGGGTGTAGAGCAGATACAGTTCCGAAATCGCCACCGTCTCGGCCAGGATGACGGGAACCGCCATGAAGATCAGCAGGTTCCAGGGCTGGTTGACGGCCAGCAGTTCCATGTAGTGGGTCATGTTCATGGTGTGACTCTCGCAAGCTCAAGGGGCGCGCCAGCGCAAACCTGTGGCGGCGCGGCCCGTGTGATGATGAAAATGAGGGAGCGAGAGTCAGGCGCGCGGCGGCGGCAGCGGCGGCGCGTGGGCGATGGGGGCGGGATGATCGTCACCGCCGGGAAGCACCGTCGCAAGACGGTGGGCCAAAGGTTCGGCGTGCCGGGCCGGCAGGGCCGGCAGGTCGCACGCCCCGGTCAGGCACAGGCAGCCCGCCGTGCCGTGGGCATGGGGCTTCTTCGCGGGCGAGTCGGGCGCGGACTGGTGGTGCGTCTCGCAGGGGGCGGCGGGGTCCGTCGCCTCCACGCTGTCGCAGGGCTGCGGTGCCTCGGTGTGGGACGTGTGCTGGAGATGGCCGGCCGCCGCGCGCACCGACGCCGAACCGCCGGCCAGAAGCCCGGCGGTCAGGACCAGAAGCGCGAGAATGGACAGCAGGCGGTTCAACACGGCACCCGTGACGGCTGCGACACTGCGATGGGGCGACTATGCCCCAGCGCCGGCTAAGACGCCATGACCTTCGTCAAGGTCTCCGGATCGACGTTGCGGCCGGACAGGACGGCGACGGTGCGGCCCCGCGCCGGGACCTTGCCGGCGAGGAGAGCGGCCACGGCGGCGGCGCCCGCCCCTTCCGCCACCACGCCGAAGGACGCGTGCAGGGCGCGCATCGCGGCGGCGACCTCGCCTTCCTCGACCTCCACCAGGGAATCGACCAGCGTGGGGAGGACGGCTTGGGGAAGCTTGCCCAGGGCGGCCACGGCAATGCCGTCGGCGAGCGTGGGGCCACATCGTCGGGCGAGGCGAACGCCGACGACGGTGATGGAGGGCTTTAGAGCCTTGACCGCCGCGGCCATGCCGGCGAGCAGACCGCCGCCGCCAACGGGCACAACGAGCGTTTCGGCGTCGGGACGGTCGGCCAGGACCTCCAGGCCCACGGTGCCCTGCCCCGCGATCACGTCGGGGTCGTCGTAGGGATGGACGAAGGTCAAGCGGCGCTCGGCGGCCAGTTCCAGGGCGCGGGCCTTGGCCTCGCCCACGCTGGAGCCGGACAGGACGACCTCCGCGCCGAGGGCCGACGTGCGCTCGACCTTGCAGCGGGGGGCGGTCACCGGCATCACGATGGTGGCGGGGATGCCGAGCCGGCGGGCGTGCAGGGCCAGACCGGCGGCGTGGTTGCCGGCGGACATGGCGACGACTCCGTTGGCGCGCTCCGGCCGCGACAGGCGCAGCAGGCGGTTCAGCGCGCCGCGCTCCTTGAAGGCGCCGGTCGCCTGGAAGGTCTCGGCCTTCAGCCACACGTCACGGCCGAGGAAGGGCGCGGGGAGAAGCGGCGTGCGGACGACATGGCCGCGCAGGCGTTCCGCCGCATCGTCGATGGCCGACAGGGGAAGCCAGGGCGGCAAGCGGTCTTCGGGGTCGATGTGGAGGCAGGACGGACGCAGGGCTTCGGCGTGCGCGGGCAGCATCGCGGGGACTCCTCGGGCGGAGGGAGGGAACGAACGGGTGCGGGAAAAGGCAGCGTGACCCGGTCCGCGTCAGCGGACCGGGCGGCTAATTCGCGCAAAACCCGGCATTCGCTCCGCCAGCCGCCCCGGAAGCCATTCTGCAAGTCGATGCCCGGCGTGGGCATGGACAAACCGCGCCCCGGTGCGGGGACGGGCGAGGAGATCGTTGCTGTGAAGAACCGGATTGCGGGTTCCGGAAGACCCAAGGTGCAGCGTCACGCCACACACTCCACACCTGTCTCGAAGACGAACGGACCTGTCTCCGGCGCTTTATCAGAGCGCCGGGGCGGTAATTCGCATTCGGTTCGGTCGGGCGGTCGTCAGCATGGACGGCATCGTGACGCAGGTGGGCGGTGGAGGTCAAGCCCCGTCGTGGCAGGGTCTTACCGCCCTTCCCTTTTGGCGAGGAAAGCCAGGCGTTCCAGCAGGTGCACGTCCTGCTCGTTCTTCAGCAGCGCGCCGCACAGCGGCGGGATCAGGGTGCGGGCGTCCTTGGCGCGCAGCGTCTCGGGGTCCACGTCCTCGACCATCAGCAGCTTGATCCAGTCCAGCAGTTCGGAGGTCGAAGGCTTCTTCTTCAGGCCGGGCACCTCGCGCAGGCTGTAGAACAGCGTCATCGCCTCGCGCAGCAGGGCCGGCTTCAGGCCGGGATAGTGGACGTCCACGATCCGCTCCATGGTGTCGCGGTCGGGGAAGCGGATGTAGTGGAAGAAGCAGCGGCGCAGGAAGGCGTCCGGCAGTTCCTTCTCGTTGTTGGACGTGATGATGACGATGGGCCGCTGGGCCGCCTTGATCGTCTGGCGCGTCTCGTAGACGTGGAACTCCATCCGGTCGAGTTCGAGGAGGAGGTCGTTGGGAAACTCGATGTCGGCCTTGTCGATCTCGTCGATCAGCAGGACCGGGGCGTTCGGCGTCTCGAAGGCTTCCCACAGCTTGCCGCGCACGATGTAGTTGGAAATGTCGTGCACGCGCTCCTCGCCCAGCTGGCTGTCGCGCAGGCGGCTGACCGCGTCGTATTCGTAAAGGCCCTGCTGCGCCTTGGTGGTGGACTTGATGTGCCACTGGAGCAGCGGCTTGTTCAGGGCGCGGGCGACCTCCTGGGCCAGGACGGTCTTGCCGGTTCCCGGTTCCCCCTTCACCAGAAGCGGGCGTTGCAGCGTGATGGCGGCGTTGACCGCGACCATCAGATCTTCGGTGGCGACGTAGGAGTCGGTGCCGGTGAAGCGCATGCCTGTCGTTTCCGGTTGGTGGGACATCGGTGCCCGCATCCTTCCAGCATGACGGGCGCCGCGCAAGACGGAACCGGCGACGGGCGCCCGACGTTCCCGAAGACAGGAGGTCGCCATGGCCGAGATGAAGCGAACAGACCCGAATTTCTGGCCCGGCTATCTGGAGCAGCACCGGCATCCGGTGAACCGGGCTCTGCACGTCACCGGCACGCTGGCGGCGACGGCGCTGCTGGCGGTGGGGATGGCGCGGCGGGACCGGCGGGCTCTGCTGGCGGCACCGCTGGTGGGATACGGGATGGCGTGGCTGGGCCACTTTCTGGTGGAGAAGAACCGGCCGAAGACGCTGGACGCGCCGCTCGCCTCGCTGGCGTCGGACTACCGCATGCTGGGGCTGGCGCTGACCGGGCGGCTGGGGCGGGAATTCCGGCGGTACGGGATACCGGACCGGCCGGGGCTCAATGTGCGGGGTGATTTCCCACGATGAAGGGCGTGAGCTTGGTGTCCACCATGACGATGTGGTGCACCAGCCAGTCGGCGGTGAAGTCGTAGATGCGCTCGGCCGCCTGCTTGGTCGGATGCTGCATGAACTCCGCGCTGATGTCGTGCAGCGCCTTCTTGGCGGTGTCGTGCAGCTTCTTGTGGCCTTCGTAGCCCGGATAATCGACGGCGAGCATCAGCTTTTCTTCGCGGTCGAAATGGGTCTTCGTGTACTCGAACAGGTGCAGCAGCGTCCTGGCGACCGTTTTCGGGTCGTAGCGGGCGTGATTGATCGCCAAATCCAAGTCGTTCAGGTAGCGGATCAGCTGTTTGTGGTCGTCATCGATCCGCTCGACCCCGACGCTCATCCTGGTGCGCCAGATGATGTGCGGCATGGCACGCTCCGTGGCCAGGCATTTCCCCCATCGTCAGGGTACGTATCCGGGCTGCGGGCGTTCAAGCGGTTGCGAGGCTGAACGGTTGCGACACGACGAAGCAGGCGGAAGGAAATACGCCCCTCTCCCAGCCCTGCTGGGAGAGGGGTTTTAACTTACGATGCGGCCTTTGCGGCGATGGCCTTTTCGATGGCCTCCACTGCGCTGGGCGCGAGCGAGGCGTCCGGACCGCCGGCCTGGGCCATGTCGGGACGGCCGCCGCCGCCCTTGCCGCCCAGAGCCTCCGCACCCACGCGGACCAGATCGACGGCGCTGAGCTTGGCGGTCAGGTCGTCGGTGACGCCGACGACGATGGACGCCTTGCCCTCGTTCGAGGCGATCAGGACCACGACACCGCTGCCGACCTGCTTCTTCAGCTCGTCGGCCATCGGCTTCAGGTCCTTGGCCGGCAGACCGTCCACCACACGGGCGGCGAACTTCACGCCGGCGATGTCCTTGGCCTCACCGCCGCCGTCCGCCTTGGCGCCGCCACCCATGGCGACCTGACGACGCAGCTCGGCCAGTTCACGCTCCATCTTCTTGCGCTCCTCGACGAGGGAGGCCACGCGGGCCGGAACCTCCTCGGGGCGGACCTTGAGGGCGGAGGCCGCCTCGGTCAGCAGATGGTCGCGCTCGGACAGCCACGCCTTGGCGCCGGTGCCGGTCAGCGCCTCGATGCGGCGGACGCCAGCCGCGACCGCGCCCTCGGCGACGATCTTGAACAGGCCGATGTCGCCGGTGCGGCGGACGTGCGTGCCGCCGCACAGCTCGACCGAATAGTCGCGGTCGATCTCGCCGTGCGGGCCGCCCATGGAGACGACGCGGACCTCGTCGCCGTACTTCTCGCCGAACAGGGCCATGGCGCCGGCGGCCTTGGCCTCGTCCGGGGACATCAGGCGGGTGATGACCTCGCTGTTGGCGAGGATGCGGCGGTTCACCTCGTCCTCGACGGCGGCGATGTCGGTCGCGGACAAGCCGGTCGGCTGGCTGATGTCGAAGCGCAGGCGCTCCGGCGCCACCAGCGAGCCCTTCTGGGTGACGTGCTCGCCCAGGCGGTGGCGCAGGGCCTCGTGCAGCAGGTGGGTGGCCGAGTGGTTGGCGCGGATGGCCGAGCGGCGCTCCGTGTCCACGCGCAGTTCCACCACGTCGCCGACCTTGAGATTGCCCTTGGTGACCGTGCCGACGTGCGCCCAGACGGCGCCCAGCTTCTTCTGGGTGTCGGAGACGGCGAACTCGGCGCCGGTGGCCGAGAAGATGACGCCCTGGTCGCCGACCTGACCGCCGGATTCGCCGTAGAAGGGGGTTTGGTTGACGATGACCATGACCTCATCGCCCAGCGACGCCTGATCGACGCGGGCATCGCCCTTGACGATGGCGGTCACCTTGCCCTCGGCGACCTCGGTGTCGTAGCCGAAGAACTCCGTGGCGCCCAGTTCGTCCTTCAACTCGTACCACAGCTTTTCCGTGGCGGCCTCGCCCGAGCCGGCCCAGGACTCGCGGGCCTTGCGGCGCTGCTCGTCCATGGCGGCCTTGAAGCCGCCCTCGTCCACCGGGCGGCCCTGGGTGCGCAGCACGTCCTGGGTCAGGTCGAGCGGGAAGCCGTAGGTGTCGTACAGCTTGAAGGCCACGTCGCCCGGCAGGGGCTGCCCCTCGCCCAGGCGGCCGACCTCGTCCTCCAGCAGGCGCAGGCCGCGTTCCAGCGTCTGCTTGAAGCGGGTCTCCTCCAGCTTCAGCGTCTCGACGATCAGGGCGCGGGCGCGGTTCAACTCGGGATAGGCGTCGCCCATCTGCTGGACCAGCGCCGGGACGAGGCGGTGCATCAGCGGCTCGCGCGCGCCGATCATGTGGGCGTGGCGCATGGCGCGGCGCATGATGCGGCGGAGCACGTAGCCGCGCCCTTCGTTCGACGGCAACACGCCGTCGGCGATCAGGAAGGAACAGGAGCGCAGGTGGTCGGCGATGACCCGGTGCGAGACGGCGTGCGCGCCGTCCGGCGCGGTCTTCGTCGCCTCGGCGGACGCGACGATCAGCGCGCGCATCAGGTCGATGTCATAATTGTCGTGCTTGCCCTGGAGGACGGCGGCAAGGCGTTCCAGCCCCATGCCGGTGTCGATGGAGGGCTTCGGCAGCGCGATCAGGTCGTCCGGCCCGCGCTGCTCATACTGCATGAACACGAGGTTCCAGATCTCGATGAAGCGGTCGCCGTCCTGGTCGGGCGAGCCCGGAGGACCGCCGGCGATGTGCGGGCCGTGGTCGAAGAAGATCTCCGAGCAGGGGCCGCAGGGGCCGGTGTCGCCCATGCGCCAGAAATTGTCGTCGGTCGGGATTCGGATGATCTTGTCGTCGGACAGGCCGGCGACCTTGCGCCAGATGCCCGCCGCTTCCTCGTCCGAGGTGTGGACGGTGACCATCAGCTTGTCGGCGGGGAGCCCGAACTCCTTCGTGACGAGGTTCCAGGCGAACGCGATGGCGTCGTCCTTGAAGTAGTCGCCGAACGAGAAGTTGCCCAGCATCTCGAAGAAGGTGTGGTGGCGCGCGGTGTAGCCGACGTTGTCCAGGTCGTTGTGCTTGCCGCCCGCGCGCACGCACTTCTGCGAGGTGGCCGCGCGCTTGTAGGGTCGCTGCTCCGCCCCCGTGAAGACGTTCTTGAACTGCACCATGCCGGCGTTCGTGAACATCAGGGTCGGGTCGTTGCGCGGAACCAGCGGCGACGAGTCCACGACCTGATGGCCATTCTTGGCGAAATAGTCCAGGAACGTGCGGCGGATGTCGTTGGCGGTCTGCATAGGGCGGGTCCAGGCTCCGGAAACTCGTCAGCACGGCCTTCGCGCGGCCGAACCGTGCTTTTAGCGTGACTTGGTGTGGCTGTCCACAGAACGCCAGCGGGCGGCGGTTGGCGGCATTCACAAGGGTCCGCGCGGCCGATGAAACACGGTGAAACGCCCGATGGCGCGGCGACGCATCGGGGCGACGGCCACGGGATGCTCCACAGCTTCCTTCTTAAGTATTAATTGGACGAAAGAACCATATCGGCGACAATAGTTTCGATGCATCGCACAACACGTACAATCAACGACTTAAATGAACGAATCGAGGAAAATTATACTTCCGTACAATGCGATTGCTCTTGTGCGCCACATCGGATCCCCGAGCCTTTTAATTTCAGCGACTTCCGCACAATACGAATGCCTGGAGCCCACGAAAATAGAACGGGGATCATTTGAGCCTGGCCGCTTGAAGCGGATGAAAAAGGCACGCTCCCTCGCATGCGCGGGATGACGCATGGCGAATAAAAGGCGAAGTGGGCGACGATAGTCGCATTGTTCGTGCCCCTCCTTCCGTTCGTATTACGCCTCGGCGCATTGGGGCGCCGGAATGGCGATTACCGCCAGCCTCTCCGCACGGACATTTTGGCTGCGAAGGCGCGCCGAAGGACTTGACGGAGCGGTGTTCGATTTGGGGGAAGAACGGAAAAGATGCTGAAGCAACTTGGCACCAAGGCGCGTGAATCCATTGGTAAGTTGGCCCTGAAGAGCAGCGTGGCCGTCGCGGCCTGCGTGGCGGCGTTCTGCGCAACGCCGGCCTCGGCCGGGTCGGTGACGCAGCCCGGCGAGACCATCGGTCTGGCCGTCGGCGCGCCGTTGCCGGAGGGCGTGTATTTCGTCGACACCTTCGACTGGGGCGTCCGCCGTGGCGAGAACGGCAATCCGGACGTGACGCTGGGAGTGAACATCCCGGTGCTGGCATGGTCCACGCCGGCCAAGCTGCTCGGCGCGCGGGTTCAACTGCTGGGGGCCCTGCCCGCCCTGGAGGTCGGCATCGAGGACGCCGACCACGAGAACGGCATGTACAACCCGTTCCTGGCCGGGCAGCTGGCCTGGGACCTGGGGAACGGGCTGGGCGTCAGCTACCTGCTCGGCGTCTATCTGCCGGTCGGCAACCGCCTTGGGTTCGATACGACCTCGATCAACCAGCGCCTCGGCATCAGCTACACCGCCGATGACTGGAACCTGACGGCCAACACCATCTACGGCATCAACACGCGGTCGGTGTCGAAGACGGTCAACCCGGACTTCCTGAACATCGACCTCACCGCGACGAAGAATTTCGGCAAGTGGACGGTCGGTCCGGTCGGCTTCGCGTCGTGGGATCTGAACAAGCCGACGGCCAATTACGCCAAGCAGGAGCAGATCGCGCTGGGTGCGCTGGTCGGTTACAACTTCGAAAAGATCATCCTGCAGGGCTATTTGACCCGCACGGTGCATGAGAAGAACTACGGCGGCGACGACACCCGCGCCTGGGGCCGCGTCATCATTCCGTTCTGAGTTTTCCAAAGAGAAAGCCCCTCTCCGGTGGAGAGGGGCTTTGTTCATCAGCGGAAGACCCGCCGGGGTTTACTCCGGCGTGGCGGCGTCGGCGTCGGTTTCCGGCGTGCCCATCATGGCGTCGGCGACGAGGCCGGCGTTGCCGCGGATCTTGGCCTCGATGGCGTTGGCCATGTCGGGGTTGTTGCGCAGGTAGTTCTTGGCGTTCTCGCGACCCTGGCCGATGCGGGTGCCGTCGTAGGAGAACCACGCGCCGGACTTCTCCACCACGCCGGCCTGGATGCCAAGGTCGAGAAGCTCGCCCACCTTGGAAACACCCTCGCCGTACATGATGTCGAACTCGACCACGCGGAACGGCGGGGCCATCTTGTTCTTCACCACCTTCACGCGGGTCTGGTTGCCCACCACCGTCTCGCGGTCCTTGATGGAACCGATGCGGCGGATGTCCAGACGGACCGAGGCGTAGAACTTCAGCGCGTTGCCGCCCGTCGTCGTTTCGGGATTGCCGAACATCACGCCGATCTTCAGGCGGATCTGGTTGATGAAGATCACCAGGCAGTTCGACTTGGCGATCGAGCCGGTCAGCTTGCGCAGCGCCTGGCTCATCAGGCGGGCGTGCAAGCCGACGTGGCTGTCGCCCATCTCGCCTTCCAGTTCGGCGCGCGGCACCAGCGCGGCGACCGAGTCGACCACCAGCACGTCGATGGCGCCGGAGCGCACCAGCGTGTCGGCGATCTCCAGCGCCTGCTCACCCGCGTCGGGCTGGGAGATCAGCAGCTCGTCGATGTTCACGCCGAGCTTGCGGGCGTAGGCCGGGTCGAGCGCGTGCTCCGCGTCCACGAAGGCGCAGGTGCCGCCGGCCTTCTGGGCCTGGGCGATGGCGTGCAGCGCCAGCGTCGTCTTGCCCGAGCTTTCCGGACCGTAAATCTCGACGATGCGGCCGCGCGGCAGGCCGCCGATGCCCAGCGCGATGTCGAGGCCGAGCGAGCCGGTGGACACCACCTCCGTCTCGACCGTGTTCTCGCGGGCGCCGAGCTTCATGATCGAGCCTTTGCCGAAGGCGCGCTCGATCTGGCTCAGCGCGGCGTCCAGGGCCTTCTGCTTATCCATGGAATCCTTCTCGACCAAACGAAGCTGTGCGGACGACATGCCCGTCTCCCTCTCTTAGATCACACGGCCGAAGCTCTTGCAACGGCGCACATCGTACCAGTTTTGTTCTCTTCGGCAAAGGCAAAAAGTTCACTGGATGTTCTCGTTTTCGGAAAGGGTGCCACCGATGCGCATCGGGCGCGGGACGGCGCGGGGGTTAGGGTTGGGGACCGTCGCGGAGGATCGCATGAGGCCCGGAAAATCCACGCTCGACCGCATGATCGACCGGCTGACGGCGCAGCGCGTGGCGCTGGGCTGGGCGGCGGGATGCGTCGCGGGGACCCATGGTATGGTGATGGAAATCGGCCTCGGCAAGGGCCGGACCTACGATCATTTGCGCTCGCTGTTTCCGGCGCGGGACATCCTGGTGTTCGACATGGGGCTGAGGGCGCCGGCCGCGTGGGCGCCCGATGAGGACCGGCTGTTCCTGGGGGATTTCCGCGAGACGCTGCCCAGGGCGGCGGAGCGGTTCGAGCGGACGGTCAGGCTGGTGCACGCCGACGTGGGGAGCGCGCGGGAGGAGGAGGAGGACGGGATTCGCGGGTGGATCGGCGGGTTGATCGAACCGTTCCTAGTGCCGGGGGCGCTGGTGCTGTCGGACCGGCGGATCGGGCTGGTTGGGTGGGAAGAGGTCGCGGTGCCGGGGACGGAGGCCTGGCCGTATTTCGGGTGGAGGGTTGGGCTGCCATCGTTGTTGCCCCCTCCCTAACCCTCCCCCGCTTCGCGGGAGAGGGGACGGCCGCCGTTTTTGCCTAAGTTCCCTCCACCGCGCCAGCGGGGGAGGGTCAGGGAGGGGGCATCGGTCACTTCCCCTCCCGGATGACCTCTTTGACCTTGGAGGCGAGTTGCTTCAGGGAGAAGGGCTTGGGGAGGAAGTGGGCGACTTCGACGCCGTCGATCTCGCCAAGCCGGTCCTCGGCGTAGCCGGAGATGAAGATCACCTTCATGTCCGGGCGCAACTTGCGGACATGGCGGGCCAGCGTCGGGCCGTCCATCTGCGGCATGACGACATCCGTGATGAGGAGGTCGATGCGGCTGCCGTCGGTGCCGATCTGCTGCATCGCCGCTTCGCCGTTCTTCGCCTCCAGGACCTGATAGCCCTTGTTGCGGAGCGCGCGGGCGGAGAAGACGCGGACCGCATCCTCGTCCTCCACCAGAAGAATGGTGCCGGTACCGGTCAGGTCGCTGCCGCGCCGCTCGCGCGGTTCGCCCTGGTCCACGGGCTTGACCTCGCCCTGGTGGCGGGGCAGCAGAAGGGTGAAGGTCGTCCCCTCCCCCACCACCGAATCGACCAGCACGAAGCCACCGGTCTGGCGCACGATGCCATAGACGGTGGACAGGCCGAGGCCGGTGCCGGAGCCGACCTCCTTGGTCGAGAAGAACGGCTCGAAGATGCGTTGCAGGTTCTCCTGGGGGATGCCGCAGCCGGTGTCGATGACCTCCACCGAGATGTAGTCGCCGGCCGGGATGGTCTCGTGCTCGCGGCGCTGCGGAGTCGCGACGGTGTGGTTGGAGGTCACGATGGTCAGCCGCCCGCCGCCGGCCATGGCGTCGCGGGCGTTGACCACGAGGTTGATGATCACCTGCTCCAGCTGGTTCTGGTCCACCTTGATAAGGCCGAGGTCGCGGCCGTGGATCATCTTCAGCTCGATGTTCTCGCCGATCAGGCGGCGCATCAGGTTGGCCAGTTCGGCCAGCACGTCGGTGACGCTGAGGATGCGCGGCTGAAGCGTCTGCTGGCGCGAGAAGGCCAGAAGCTGGCGCACGAGGTTGGCCGCGCGGTTGGCGTTCTGCTTGATCTGCATGATGTCGCTGAAGGACTGGTCGCCCGGCTTGTGCCGCAGCAGAAGCAGGTCGCAGAAGCCGATCATCGCGGTCAGCAGGTTGT
>JAEZID010000402.1 GCA_023416195.1 Pseudomonadota bacterium
TGCCGGTCAAGGGCCGCAACATGGTGGCGACGGGAGCGGTCGAGGACCGCTCGGGCAAATGGATTTTGCCGATGAGCCGGGGCGTGCACGACGTGGACGGCGCTCTGCTGGGCGTCGTCTTCGCCTCGGTCAATCCCGAATATTTCCAGAGCATTTTCCAAACCGTGCACATCGGCCGCCAGGGGATGGTGGCTCTGTTCCGTTACGACGGGGTGCTGCTGACCGGCCAGCCCCTGCCGCCGGAGCGGGTCGGCACGCAGGCGGTGGGGTCGGAGCTGTTCCGCAACCATCTTCCCAGCGCCGAGCATGGCGTGTTCCGGGAAACCACCCCGGATGGCCGCAACCTGATCACCGCCTACCGGGCGACGCCGGTGTGGCCGCTGGTTCTGTCCATCAGCCGGGACGAGGACGAGGAGCTGGCCGGCTGGCGCGCGAGCCTCGGCAACGCCGGCCTGATCACCGCCGGCTTCATTCTGGTGATTCTGCTGTTCGCGGTGACGCTGATCCGCTCCATGGCGCTGGTCCACCGGCAGGGCGCCGACCTGGAGGAGAGCAACGCCCGCCTGAACGCCATCCTGGAAACGGCGGTCGAAGGCATTCTGACCGCCCGACCCGACGGCATCGTGGAAAGCGCCAACGCCGCCGCGCACCGCATCTTCGGCTATCCGCCGGGCGCGCTGGTCGGGCGGGCGTTGCGCGATCTGGTTCCGCCCCGCCACCTCGACGACCACACCCGCGCCATGGAGGAGGTGGCGCGCGGCGCCCGACGCATCGGTGCGAACTTCACGCGCGAGGTGAACGCGGTTCGCCGGAATGGGGAAATCTTCCCGCTGGACCTTTCGGTGGCGGAGGTGAAGACGCGCAACGGCCTGCTGTTCGCCGCCATCGTCCGCGACCTGACCGAACGCCGCCGGGTGGAACGCACGCTGCGCGACGCCAAGGACAAGGCCGAGGCCGGACAGCGCAGCAAGATGGAATTCCTCGCCACCATGAGCCACGAGATCCGCACGCCGATGAACGGCGTGATCGGAATGGCCGGTCTCCTCCTGGAGACCCGGATGGACGAGGAACAGCGCAGCTACGCCACGACCATCCATGAATCGGCGGAATCGCTGCTGGTCATCATCAACGACATCCTCGACTTCTCGAAGATCGACGCCGGGCACCTCGACTTGGAGGTCAGCGAGTTCGAGCTTCTGCCGCTGGTCGAAAGCGTGGTGGAACTGCTGGCCCCGCGCGCCGTCGCCAAGGGGCTGGAGCTGGTCAGCTACGTCCCGCCCGCCCTGCACGGGCCCTTGCGCGGCGATCCCGGCCGGCTGCGCCAGATCCTCATCAATCTTGCCGGCAACGCCGTGAAGTTCACCGACCGGGGCAGCGTCACCATCGTCGTGTCGGAAAACGGACAGGACGGCGACGTGCGGTTCGAGGTGCGCGACACCGGCATCGGCATCGCCGCGCCCGACCGCGAGCGGCTGTTCACGATGTTCACCCAGGTGGACGCCTCCGCCGCCCGCCGCCATGGCGGAACCGGGCTGGGGCTGGCGATCTGCAAGCGGCTGACCGAACTGATGGGCGGGCGCATCGGTGTCGACAGCACGCCGGACGTCGGCAGCACCTTCTGGGTGACGCTGCCGCTGGGGCGGGGGCCGGACGCCGGCGCGGCGGCCCTGGCGCCGTCGGACTGGACCGGGCGACGGGTGCTGCTGGTGGACGACGTCGCGGTCAACCGCGATCTGCTGGTGCGCCACCTGAAGGGCTTCGGCATCGAGGCGGAAGCCGTCGCCTCCGGCGCCGAGGCGCTGGACCGGCTGCACGCCGCGCGGGAGGCCGGGCGCGCCTTTCACGCCGCCATCATCGACCACCGCATGCCCGGCATGACCGGACCGGAGCTGGCGGCCCGCATCCGCGCCACCCGCGCGCTGAGCGGCCTGCGTCTCGCGCTCGCCACCTCGCACCGGACGGAGGGGAAGGAGGAAGGGCCGGCGCCCGTCGACGCGCGGCTCGTCAAGCCGATCCGCACCAACGCCCTGCGCGCGTGCCTGGCCCGCCTGTTCGATCCGCAGCCGCCCGCCCTGACCATGGACGGCCCATCCGCCGACGCGGAACCGCCGCGCCGGCGCTGTCGCATCCTGGTGGCCGAGGACAACCCGGTGAACCAGCAATTGACCCTCGCCCTGCTGCGCCGCGCCGGACACGTCGCCGAAGCGGTGTCGAACGGGGAGGAGGCGGTGGGCGCCATCGCGGCCATCCCCTACGACCTCGTCCTGATGGACGTGCAGATGCCGGTGATGGACGGATTGACCGCCGCCCGGACGATCCGCCGCCTGAACGGCCCGCCGGGGCGCGTCCCCATCGTCGCCATGACCGCCAACGCCATGCAGGGCGACGACACGGCCTGCCTCGCCGCCGGGATGGACGATTACCTGCCCAAGCCGATCAGCCCGGAGCTGCTGCTGCACGCGGTGGACCGCTGGGGCGCCCGCACGCCCCGGCCCCCGGACGCACCCGCGCCGGTCAACCGGCCCAAGTTGGACGAACTGCGCCAGATCCTGGGCAAGGACGGTTTCGCCAACCTGATGAACACCTTCTTCCGCGACGTCGCCGGGCATCTCGACCGGCTGCGCGACGCCGTGAAGGAAGGCGATCTGTACGCGGTCGAGCAGGAAGGGCACATCATCAAGGGCTCTGCCGGCAGCGTCGGGTTCGACCGTGTGGCCGAGGCCGCCGACCGGATCGTCACCGACGCGCGACGGCGCGGCGGCGGCGGACCGCCGCCCGAGGCCGTCCAGGAGCTTGTCGCGGCCATGGACGAGGCGACGCGGGAATTCGACTTGTCTCCGGGAACGGTTTCTTAACCCATGGTTGATGGAATCCTTTCCCCACGGCAACGCCCCACAGCAATGAAAGAGCCCAGGATGGCCGACCCCATAAGCGCTCTGGTGGTGGACGACGAGGAGATGAGCCGCGCCATCGTCGCCGGCTATCTCGGGCGCATGGGCTATCGGACGCTGGGGGCCGCCACCGCCGAGGAGGCGTGGCGGATCCTGGGCGACCAGCGGGAGGCCGTCCACGTCATTTTGCTCGACCGTCAGTTGCCGGGCATGGACGGGATGGAGTTCTTCAAGCGGCTGAAGGCCGATCCCGCCCTCGGCGCGATCCCGGTCATCATGCAGACGGTGTCCGACAGCAGTTCGGAAATCGCCGAGGCCATCCAGGCCGGAGTGTTCTACTACCTCGTCAAGCCTTACGCCGGTGACCTGCTGCGCTCCGTCGCGGCGGCGGCGGTGGAGGATTACGCGCATCTGACCAAGCTTCAGGGTGACGTGCGTTCCCGCAACGACGCCATGGCGCTGATGCGCGACGGCACCTTCCATTTCCGCACCCCGCAGGAGGCGCACAACCTCGCCATCGCCGTGTCCTCGATCATCCCGAACACGCGCAAGCTGGCCTTCGGGCTGATGGAACTGCTGATGAACGCCGTCGAGCACGGCAACCTCGGCATCGGCTACGAGGCCAAGAGCGAGTTGAAGATGGGCAGCATGCTGTCCGGTGAAATCGAGCGGCGCCTGGCCCTGCCCGAAAACCGCGACAAGACCGCGACGCTGCGCGTCGTGCACGACACCGCCCGGGTCGTCTTCACGGTGACCGACCAGGGGCGCGGCTTCGACTGGACCCGCTACCTCGCCGTGGACGCCTTCCGGTCGAGCGCCACCCACGGGCGCGGCATCGCGCTGGCCCGCATGGTCAGCTTCGACGAGCTGATCTACGAAGGCTCCGGAAACACCGTGGTGGGGGTCGTCGATCTGGCGCGGGCGGATTGAGGACCGCTCCGCGTCAGCCATAGGGCCGTCAGATCGTCGGCGAGCGGACGGGGCATGACGCCGAAATAGCGGTCGAGCAGGTTGGCGAGCGGGTCCGCCCCCCGCCCATCCATATCCCGGTGGCTCCAGCGCACGAGATCGAGAACGCCCTCGTAACCGAAGGGGCGCCCTTCCCAATCGCGCGACTCGAACAGCGCATCGCTGAACAGAAACAGGAAGGCGTCGGGCGGGAAGTCGATGACGCGGTTCCGGTAGCTGGCCTTCGGGGACACGCCCAGGGGCAGGCCGACGCTCTCCCCCACCAGCAGGTTATGGCCGGGAATGCCGATGATCGGCTTCGGCGCGCCGGCCGTGGCGTAGGTCAGCCGATCCCCGGCGGTGTCCACGACGGCGTAGAGCATGGCCGCGAACTGCGTTTCCGGCAGCAGCCCGACCAGAAGGCGGTTGATGGCGCCCAGCGTCTCCGCCGGGTCGTCGCCGGGAAGATCGATCTTCGCGAGCAGCGCGTGCAGGCGGAAGGTGTTCAGCGCGGCGGCCACGCCGTGCCCGGTGAAGTCGCACAGGAAAACGGCGAAGCGCGACTCGTCGAGAACCCGCGCCCCCCAGATGTCGCCGCCCAGTTCGGAGCTGGATTCGAAATGGCTGTCCAGCCGAACGGCATAGCGCCGCTCGATGTCCCGGCAGGCGTCGGCGTCCGGCAGCAGCGCCAGCTGCATGTCGCGGGCGAGCTGCATGCGCTGAACGGCACCGGTGTGGAAGGTCTGAAGGCTGCGGATGACCTCCCGCAGGGACCGGTTGAGCGAGCGGTTCTCCAGGTGGACGCGCAGCCTTGCGGCCAGTTCGGCGCGGGTGACCGGCCGGGCGAGGATGTCGGTGGCGCCCAGTTCCATCGCCGCGCGCCGGTCCGCCGCCGAGCCGAAGCGGCCCAGCACCAGCACGGGAAGCTCCCGCGCGCCACCGGCGGCGCGCAACGACGCGATCAGGTCGGGTGCGTGGTCCAGCAGCGCGCGGTCGATCACCACCAGATCGGGCGGTTCGACCTGCGCCGATGCCAGAACCCCGGCGGCGTCCAGCGCCACGTCCACATAGCGCACGCCGATTCCGGCCAGGCCACGGCGGAGCGCCGCCGCGATTCCCGCGCGCGGCTGGCCCACCAGCACCCGCTGGCCGCCGACCGACCGGGCCGCGGCCGGGGCCGCTGGTTGGGCCGGGACTTGCCTGTCCATCACCCCTGTCCGCATCACGCTTGTCCGCACCGCCCTTCGGTCGCCGCGAGATCAGAACTCGCAGGGGATGATGGTGTGGAACTCGGAGATCTCGATCATCTCCCGCACCTGCCCCTTGGGCTGCTTCAGCTTCAGGCGCACGCGCGAGCGGTTGGCGGTGTTGTTGGCCAGCACCAGAAGGCCCAGGCCGGCCGAATCGATGAAATCCAGGCTGCCGAGGTTCAGCACGCAGTCGGAGATCTTGTCCTTCTCCATGCCTTCGATGATTCGGCGAAAATCGTCGTTGGCTTCGAAGGTCAACTGCCCCCGCAGGTCGATTTCCCGGACGCCGCCCAGGTCACGGACGGTGTAGTTCATTTCCCACCCATCACTTTCCGGCTCATTGATTCCTGGCCCATCACCACTTTACGTTATGCGCATACATCGGTTCGATCGTCAAACTTTCGGATTATGCGCTCCGCACTCCGTTCAGCAGTGTGGTCACTTCGGCACGCAACGCCTGCGCCGGTTCACGCAGATCCTTCGCCGCCCACAGCACCTGGAAGGCGGCGCCATAGGACGACGCGCTCGCCTGCGTCAGCGACACCACGCTGCGCGCGGCGGTGGTCGTGTCCTCGCTGACCGAAATGGCGTTGCGGGAGATGTCCTCGGTCGCCGCGCTCTGCTGCTCCACGGCGGCGGCGATGGAACCGGACACCTCGCGCATGCGCTCGATGATGCCGCCGATGGATCCGATCGCGACCACGGCGTCGCCGGTCGCCTGCTGCACGGCGCCGATCTGCTGGACGATGTCCTCGGTCGCCTTGGCGGTCTGGCTGGCGAGGTTCTTCACCTCGTTGGCGACCACCGCGAAGCCCTTGCCGGCCTCGCCCGCGCGGGCCGCCTCGATGGTGGCGTTCAGCGCCAGGAGGTTCGTCTGGCTGGCGATGGCGGTGATCAGCTTGACCACCTGTCCGATCCGTTCCGCCGCTTCGGCCAGCCCCTGAACCATGCCGTTGGCCCGCTCCGCCTCGCTGACCGCCTCCGACGCGATGGAGGAGGAGGAGGCGACCTGCTGGCCGATCTCGCGGATGGAGGCCGCAAGCTGCTGCGCCGCCGCCGCGACGTGCTGGATGTTGGTGCGCGACCGTTCCGAAGAGCGCGCGACCTCCAAAGTGCGGTGGGAGGTGCGGTTGACGCCCTTGCCCATGTCCTCCGCCGTGCTCTGGATCTTGTCGGCGCCGTTCATGACGAAGGACAGCGTCTCCTCCGCCTTGCTTTCGAAATCGCGCAGCAGCGCCTCGATGCGCCGGGCGCGCTCGATCTGCGCCCGCGTGGCCGCTTCCTGCTCGGCCTTCAGGCCGGCGGCCTGCTGCATGCTGTCCTTGAAGGCGACGATGGCGCGGGCGATGGAGCCGATCTCGTCCGCGCGGTCGGTGGCCGGGACGGCGACCGCATAGTCCTGCTCCGCCAGCCGGCCGAGCACGGCGTTGAGGCGCCCCACCGGCGACAGCAGGCGGCGCACCAGAACGAAGGACGCCACGCACACCAGCAGCGCCACCGCGCCCGCCGTCAGCGCGATCATCGCGATCAGCGGCGTCACCATGGCGAAGAATTCGCTTTTCTTCAGGCCGACGACCAGCATGCCGACGACCTCGCCGCGGGCGTCCTTGATGGGGTCGTAGGCGGTGAAGTAGGCTTCGCCCAGCACCTCCGCGTCGCCGCGATAGGGCTTTCCCGCCTTCAGGACGGAGTCGTAGACGGGGCCTGGACCGACCTTCACCCCCAGGGCGCGCGTCCCGTCCGGCTTGCGCACGGTCGTGGCGATGCGGGTGTCGCCCTGGATCACGGTGGCGACGCCGCCGGCGATGCGGGCGATGCGGTCCACCAACTCCTCGTTGTCGTTCAGGACCGTCGGGCCGGCGTACAGCTTGCCGTCCTGGACGCGGAATTCGGTCCCGACGTGGCGCAGCACCTCCCAGGCGATGGCCATGTTGGACTCCTGGCGGCGGGCGGCCTGATCGGCCATCTCGCTCTGCACCAGATGGAGCGTCACGAAAACGGTCGAGGCCGCCAGCACCAGAAGACCGCCGAGGCTGAGGGCGACCACCTTGGCCGAGATCGACATGCGTGCGAACAGGCCGTTCATTCATACACTCCGATAATCCGCTGCGACGCAGTCTACCAGAGCGATTGAAAAACGTTCAATTCTTCACGCACTCGGACATCTAGCCGCAGGCCATTTGTCTCAACACGTCAGATTTCGGCGAACAAGACTCACCAACCGCGTGTTTTCTACCCGCAATCTTACCGCTTCGCGCCGCAGACCTGCGCCACGAAACCGTCGATGTCGCCGTTGAGCGTCACCGCCCGGCGCGACAGCTCGCCCGCCGAGGCCAGCACCTGATTGGCGGCGGCGCTGGCCTCCTGCGTGCCGGTGGAGACATGGGTCACCGCGTCGGCCACCGTGCGCACGCCGGCCGACGCCTCGCGGATGGCGCGGCTGATCTCGTCGATGGCGGCGCTCTGCTGCTCGGCCGCGCCGGCGATGCCGACGGCGATCTCGTCGATGTCGTGGATCATGGCGCCGACCAGTTGGATCACGTCGGCCGTGTCCTTGGTCACCGACTGGACCTGGGCGATCTGGGCGGTGATCTCCTCCGTCGCGCGGGCGGTCTGGTTGGCAAGGGTCTTCACCTCGTTGGCGACGACGGCGAAGCCCTTGCCGGCCTCGCCCGCGCGGGCCGCCTCGATGGTGGCGTTCAGCGCCAGCAGGTTCGTCTGGCTGGCGATGTCGTTGATGAGCTGGACGACCGCGCCGATCTGGTCCGCCGCCGCCAGCAGCGAGCGGATGGTGGCGTCGGCCTCCTTCACCTTTTCCACGGAATTGCGGGCGAGGTCGGCGGTGCGGGCCACGCCCTGGGCGACCTCGCCGATGGCGCCGGACACCTCGCCGGTCGCCGAGGCCACGCCGTCCACGTTGGACGAGACCTGCCCGGCGGCTGAGGCGGCGGAGAAGGACTGTTCGCTGGTCACCGTCGCGACGCTGGTCATGGAGGAGGACGCCGCCTCAAGCTGCGCGGCGCTGGCGGCGAGGCTCTGCGCCACCTCCTTGATGTTGGCGCCGATCCGGGTGGCGCTGTCCACGAACTCCCGGCTCTTGCCGTCCATCGCCTCCAGACCGTTGTTGATCTGGCGGGAATAGGAGCCGAACTCCCCGACCATGCCGGTCATGACGATGCGGCGGTAATACTGGCCCTCCGCCGCGTGCTGCATGGCGGCGTTGGCCTCCTTGCCGAAGGACTCCACGCGGTCGAGCAGGCGGTTGATGGTGCGCAGCATCTCGGCGACCGAACTGGTGCCGTGGATGTGCAGGATGCGCGGCTGAAGGTCGCCCTTCTCGGCCGCCGCCAGAACCGCGCTGGCCTTGGCGAGCGAGCGGTTGGTCAGGCCGAGCCAGCGAATGGCCCCCACGCAGGGCAGCAGGCCCAGGACGCCCAAGGCGCCGACCGCGGGGCTGCCCCCCGCGAAGCCAAGAACGGCCTGCGCCGCCGCCAGCGCCGCGACCAGCCAGACCGCGACAAGAGCCTTAGAGACTGAAGACAAATTCGTCATAGGTCGTGCCCTTGTCGCGAAGGAGGGAGCCCAGCATGGCGCCCGAGGCCGCCATGGCCGCGTTGCGGTCCGCGTGCTTGGCCTCTTCCGCGCGCAGCGCCGCGTAAAGGCCGGTGGCCGCCTGCACCGCCGTCCGCGACGGCAGCCGGCGGCTGGAATGGTAGCCGGTGATGGTCTGGCCGGGACCGAAGACCGGGGTGACGTGCGCGAACACCCAGTAATGATCGCCGTTCTTCGCCCGATTGACGACGTAGGCGAAAATTTCGTGCCCGGCCTGGATGCGCTCCCACAGCAGCTTGTAGACGCAACGCGGCATGTCCGGATGGCGGACGATGTTGTGCGGCTTGCCCAGAAGCTCGGCCTCGGAAAAGCCGCTGACCCGCAGGAACACGTCGTTGGCGTAGGTGACCAGCCCTTTCAGGTCGGTCTTGGAGACGATGATCTCGTCCTCGTGGAACGTCCGCTCGCGCCCGGTCAGTGCTACGCTGGTGAACGCCATGGCCGCCTGTCTCTCCAGTACCGCTGCGCCGCCCCCAAGCGACCGTCTATTGGTATTACCTTCGTAGGCATTTATATAGCGCGATTAATATACAAATTGCTTCAAATTACGATGATTGAGGGTGCGACAAAATGCGCCACACGCGGAGCGGGAGCGCCTATATGCGCTTCGGTCGAGGCGTCTACGACCTAAGCGCCCGCTTACGACCTAAGAGTCAAACGTCCCTGATTTTTAAAGGAACTTGCCCGCTTCAACGGACGTTCACGCCGCGGAACAGGATGCGGTGGAGGACGTCAGATGGCACACACAGTGCTGATTACCGGGGGTGCCGGCTTCATCGGATCCCATCTGGCCGATGAGCTGTTGGCCCTGGGGCACCGGGTTCGTGTGTTGGACAGCCTCGAAGAACAGGTCCACGGGGAAAAGGGCCGCCGCCCCGATTACCTCAACCCCGACATCGACCTGCTGGTCGGCGACGTGCGCGACCCGGACGCCGTCGCCACGGCGCTGAAGGGCGCCGATTCCGTGGTGCATCTGGCCGCCCGCGTCGGTGTGGGGCAGAGCATGTATCAGGTCGGCGACTATGTCGGCGTGAACGACCACGGCACGGCGGTCCTGTTGCAGGCGCTGATCGAAAAGCCGGTCGAACGGCTGGTCGTCGCGTCGAGCATGAGCGTCTACGGCGAAGGGCTCTATCTCGACGACCAGGGCCGCCCGGTGGACGTGAGCGCCCGCACCGTCGAGCAGATGAAGGCCGGCCGGTGGGAACCGGTGGCGCCGAACGGCGGCAAGCTGACCCCCGTGGCGACGCCGGAAATACACCACCCCCGCCTCTGCTCCGTGTACGCGCTGAACAAATACGTGCAGGAACGGCTCTGCCTCATCGTCGGCGAGGCGTACGGCATCCCGACCACCGCGTTGCGCTTCTGGAACGCGTACGGCACGCGGCAGGCGCTGTCCAACCCCTACACGGGCGTGCTGGCGATCTTCGCGTCGCGCCTGCTGAACGGCAAGGCGCCGATGATCTTCGAAGACGGCTTGCAGCGCCGCGACTTCATCCATGTGGACGATGTGGTGCAGTCCTGCCGCCTCGCCCTGACCCACGAGAACGCGCCGGGCAAGGTCTTCAACGTCGGCAGCGGCGTCAGCCGGTCGGTGCAGGAGGTGGCGGCGGCGCTGGCCGTCGCGGTCGGGCGGCCGGACATCCAGCCGGAGATCACCGGGCGCTGCCGCGTCGGCGACATCCGCCACTGCTTCCCCGACATCACGCTGATCCGCGAGACGCTCGGCTACGAGCCGCGCGTGGAGCTGTCGGACGGCCTCGCCGAGCTGTCGGACTGGCTGAGCCGGCAGGTCGCCGAGGACCGCGTCGAACAGGCGAGCCGGGAACTGGCCTGCCGGGGATTATCGGCATGAGCGGGCATAAGGACATCCGCGATTGCGTGCTGATCACCGGCGGCGCCGGCTTCATCGGCTGCAATCTGGCGCACCGTCTGGCCTCCGACGGGCGGAAGGTGCTGATCCTCGACAACCTGTCGCGGGCGGGGGTCGAAGAGAATCTCGCCTGGCTTCAGGCCACCCACGGCGACCGGATCGAGGCCGTCGTCGCCGACATCCGCCACCGGGAAACCGTCGAAACGGCGGTCGCCCGCGCCCAACAGGTCTACCATCTGGCCGCCCAGGTGGCGGTGACCACCAGCGTGGCCGATCCGGTCCACGACTTCCAGGTGAACGCCGCCGGCACGCTGACCCTGCTGGAGGCGATCCGCGCGCAGGACCGGCCGCCGTCGCTGCTCTTCACCTCCACCAACAAGGTCTACGGCAAGCTGCCGGGCGTGAACTTCGCCGGCACGGGCAACCGCTACGGGCCGAAGGACGCCCTGCTCGCCGGGCGCGGCGTGGGCGAGGACCGGCCGCTCGACTTCGCCAGCCCCTACGGCTGCTCGAAGGGGGCGGCGGACCAGTATGTGCTGGACTACGCCCGCAACTTCGGCATCCCGGCGACCGTGTTCCGGATGAGCTGCATCTACGGCCCGCACCAGTTCGGGACGGAGGATCAGGGCTGGGTCGCCCATTTCCTGAAGCGGGCGCTGGCCGGCGAGCCCATCACGCTGTACGGCGACGGGCGGCAGGTGCGCGACATCCTGTTCGTGGACGATCTGGTGAGCGCGATGCTGCTGGCGCAGGAGCGCATCGGGTCGTTGCGGGGCGACGCCTTCAACATCGGCGGCGGCACGGCGAACACCGTCAGCCTGTTGGAGCTGCTGGACCGCTTCCCGGTCCTGCTCGGCGTGAAGCCGGACGTCGCCTTCGACGCATGGCGGCCCGGCGACCAGCCCTGGTACGTGTCCGACACCGGGCGCTTCCACACGCGCACCGGCTGGCGCCCCCAGGTCGGCGTCGAGGAAGGCCTGATGCGCTTGGCCCGCTGGCTGAGCGACGCGCGCGGTCCCGGCGGACCGTCAACGCGTGGCGTCGTAAAGGGGCTGACGGCATGAAGATCGCGCTCGTAAACCCGCCCTGGAGCTTCGACGGCAGCATCTATTTCGGCTGCCGCGAACCGCACCTGCCGCTGGAGTTCGGCTACGCCAAGGCCCTGCTGGAGGCTGCCGGGCATGAGGCGGAGATCATCGACGGCCAGCTGTTCGGGCTGACGCTGGACGAGGTCCGCGCCAGGGTTGGGGCGTTCGCCCCCGACCTGACCGTGGTCACGACAGCCCCCAGCTATCTGTTCTGGCGCTGCGCCCCGCCCGAACTGCGCGTGCCCATGCAGACCGTTGCGGCGCTGAAGGACATCGGCGGGCGCATGGTCGGCGTCGGCCCGCACGGCTCGACCACGCCCCGGGCGGCGTTGCGCAAGCTGGGCGTCGAGGCCCTGGTGATGGGCGAGTGTGAAGAGGTGCTGGTCCGCCTCGCCGATTCCGACGATTGGCGGTCGGTTCAGCACATCTGCACCTGGGACGGCACGGATATGCTCGTCAACGGCGGGCCGGCGGCGGCGACCTTCACCGACCTGCCGGCGCTGTCCTGGCCGGACGCGTGGGTGAAGCGCCACCACCACCACCATCATCGCTTCGACGGTGCGCCGACCGGGCCGGGCGCGGAGATGGAGACCTCGCGCGGCTGCCCCTATCATTGTACCTTCTGCGCGAAGGAGAATTTCCGCGACGGCTACCGCAAGCGCCCGGTGCCGGTGGTGATGGAGGAGCTGGACCGGCTGATCGCGCAGGGCATCGAGTACGTCTATTTCATCGACGAGATCTTCCTGCCCAACCAGCCGCTGCTGGAGGCGCTGGCCGAGCGCCGCATCAAGTTCGGCATTCAGACGCGGCTCGACCTGTGGAAGCCTGCGATGATCGAACTGCTGGGCAAGGCCGGCTGCGTGTCGATCGAGGCCGGCGTGGAAAGTCTGACGGTGGAGGGGCGCGCCGCGCTGGACAAGAAATGCCGGATGGGCACCGACGAGCTGTCGGAACGGCTGATCCTGGCGAAGAAGGTCGTGCCCTTCGTCCAGGCCAACCTGATCCTGTCGGAAGGCGACGACCCGGCCTTCATCGCCGCGTGGCGCGACCACATGCGCGAACATGGCGTTTGGGCCAACGATCCGGTGCCTCTGTTCCCCTACCCCGGCTCGCCCGACTACCGGCTGCGCTGGGGCCTGCCCGACGACCGGGCGTGGGAGCGGGCGGTGGACTTCTACCTCACCCACTACAGCCGCTTCTGCGACTTCCAGGAGCAGACGCCGAAGCCCCTGCCGGAGCTGGAAGACATCGGCCCGATGCCTCTGAAGGCCGCGGAGTAGCGCCATGGGTCACGCATCGCTCCCCCTTCGCCCGTCCCGCGTTCTGATGACCGCCGACGCGGTCGGGGGGGTGTGGGACTACGCGCTGGAACTGGCGCGCGGGCTGGCGCGGGTGGGGGTGTCCACATCGCTGGCCGTCATGGGGCCGGCGCCGGACGACGCTCGCGTGGCCGCCGCCGCGAAGATCGAGGGGCTGACGCTCGACCACGCGCCCTTCAAGCTGGAGTGGATGGCCGATCCGGACGAGGATCTGCACAAGGCCGGCGACTGGCTGCTCGACCTGGAAAGACGGCTGAGGCCGGACGTCGTGCACGTCAACGGCTACGCCGCCGCCGCGCTGCCGTTCCGCGCGCCGGTGCTGTGCGTCGGCCATTCCTGCGTGCTGTCCTGGTGGCGCGCCGTCCACGGGGAGGACGCGCCGGCGTCCTGGGACGGCTACGCGCGGCGGGTCGCGGACGGGCTGCGCCTCGCCGACATGGTGGCGGCGCCGACGCGGGCCATGCTCGACGCGCTGGAGCGGCATTACCAGCGCCTGCCCCGTTCCCGAGTCATCCCCAACGGGCGCGCCCCCCGGCAGTACCGCCCGCTGCCCAAACAGCCCATCGTCCTCGCCGCCGGGCGGGTGTGGGACAAGGCAAAGAACATCGGCGCGCTGGACGCGGTGGCCGGCGCCCTGCCCTGGTCGGTGTTCGTCGCCGGCAGCCTGGACGGCCCGGACGGCCAGCCCAAGCCGCTGCGCCATTCCCGCCATCTGGGGCATCTGCCGGCGGAGCAACTGGCGCGCTGGTTCGGCCGCTCGTCCATCTTCGCGCACCCGGCCCGCTACGAACCGTTCGGGCTGGCGCCGCTGGAGGCCGCCCTGTCGGGCTGCGCGCTGGTGCTGGGCGACATCCCGAGCCTGCGGGAGCTGTGGGACGGCGCCGCCGTCTTCGTCGATCCGGACGACCGCGCCGGCCTCGCCCGCAAGCTGACCGCGCTGACCGACAACCCGGCGCGGGTGAAGGCGCTGGGCACGGCGGCGCGGCGCCGGGCGCACGACCACACCGCCGCCCGCATGGTGCGTGGCACGCTGGACGCCTACGCGGCGTTGTGCGCCAAGGCCGCCGCGACGGCGGTCCCATGAGCCGGGGCACAGGATCACGACGGACGGACTAGGACACCCGCCGCGCACCCCGATCGATCTAGGCGAGCAAGGGTACTGCTTTTCCCGGACTTCGCAGCCGCACCAAGGCGCGGTTCAGTGTCTCCCCCCTGCGGCCGGTCCAGCGCCGCCAACCAGACAAGCCTACAAGCGGGTGCCATGCGCTTCGTCATTTTCTGCCATTCCCTGGTTTCCTGCTGGAACCACGGCAACGCCCATTTCCTTCGCGGGGTGGTTCGGGAGCTTCAGGCGCAGGACCATTCCGTCCGCGTGCTGGAACCGGCCGATGGGTGGAGCCGCACCAACCTGCTGGCCGAACCGGAGGGTCCGGAAACGCTGGCCGCGTTCGGCCGGACCTTCCCCGGGCTGGTCTCGCAGACCTACGACCCCGCCACGCTGGATCTGGACGAGGCGCTGGACGGGGCCGACGTGGTGCTGGTGCATGAATGGACCGACCCGGCGCTGGTGGCGGCTATCGGGCGCAAGCGCGCGGCGGGTGGGCGCTTCCGCCTGCTGTTCCACGACACCCACCACCGCGTCGTCTCCAAACCGGAGGAGATGGCCGCCCTGGACCTCGACGCCTACGACGGCGTGCTGGCCTTCGGCGAGGTACTGCGCCAGCGTTATCTGGAGCTGGGCTGGGCCGGCCGCGCCTGGACGTGGCACGAGGCCGCCGACACCGCCCTGTTCCACCCCCTGCCCGGCCAGCCGGTTGAAGGCGATCTGGTTTGGGTCGGCAACTGGGGCGACGACGAGCGCACCGCCGAGCTTCACGATTATCTGCTCGATCCGGTCCGCGCCCTGGGCCTGACGGCGCGCATCCACGGCGTGCGCTACCCCGGCGAGGCGCTGTCCGCACTGGCGGAGTCCGGCATCGCCTACGGCGGCTGGCTGCCGAACCACAGGGCGCCCATGGCCTTCGCGCGGCATCGCGTGACCGTCCATGTGCCGCGCCGGCCCTATGTGCAGGCCCTGCCCGGCATCCCGACCATCCGCGTGTTCGAGGCGCTGGCCTGCGGCATCCCGCTGATCTGCGCTCCGTGGCACGACGCGGAGGGGCTGTTCAGGCCCGGCAGCGACTACCTCGTCGCCCGCGACGGCACCGCCATGGCCGAGCTGCTCCGCGTCGTGCTGAACGACCGCGACATCGCCGCCAGCCTCGCCCGCAGCGGGCTGGACTCCATCCGCCGCCGCCACACCTGCGCCCACCGGGTGGACGAGTTGCTGGAGGTCTGCCGGACGCTGGGTGCGCACACTCTCAAGAATATCCCTTCCATAAACCGCCCTCTCGAAAACACCGCCGAATCCGTGAAGGAGGGCATCGCCTGATGGCTGGCCTGGACATCGCGTTCTATGGATCGAGCCTGGTTTCCGCCTATTGGAACGGAGCCGCCACCTACTACCGGGGCATCACCCGCGCCCTGGCGGCGCGCGGCCACCGCGTCACCTTCTACGAGCCCGACGCCTACGAACGGCAGAAGCATCGCGACATCGCCGACCCGCCGTGGGCCAAGGTCGTCGTCTACCCGGCGACCGGCGACGGCCTGCACCGCGCCCTGGAGGCGGGTCGCGGCGCCGACGTGGTGGTGAAGGCCAGCGGCGTCGGCGTCTTCGACGACGAACTGGCCGAGGGTGTGCTGTCGATCCGCCGGCCGGACGGGCTGGCCATCTACTGGGACGTGGACGCGCCGGCCACCCTGGCCGATCTGCACGCCGACCCGGCCGCCGTGCTGCACCGGCTGATCCCCCAATACGACATGGTGCTGACCTACGGCGGCGGCCCGCCGGTGGTGAACGCCTTCGCGGCGCTGGGTGCCCGCAAGTGCGTGCCGGTCTACAACGCGCTCGATCCCGAGACGCATCATCCGGTGCCCCGCGACGAGCGGTTCGACGCCGACCTGACCTTCCTCGGCAACCGCCTGCCCGACCGCGAGGCGCGGGTGGAGCAATTCTTCCTGGACGCCGCGTCGCGCCTGCCGGACCGCCGCTTCCTGCTGGCCGGCAACGGCTGGCACGACAAGCCGGTGCCGGCGAACGTCCGCGTGCTGGGCCACGTCTACACCGCCGACCACAACGCGCTGAATGGATCCGGCCTCGCCGTGCTGAACATCAGCCGGCAGAGCATGGCGGAGATGGGCTATTCCCCGGCCACCCGCGTGTTCGAGGCGGCCGGCGCCGCCGCCTGCCTGATCACCGACGCCTGGGTCGGCATCGAGGAGTTCCTGGAGCCGGGGACCGAGGTTCTGGTCGCCAGGGACGGCGCCGAGGTGGCCGAGCATGTCGCCTCCCTGACCGGGGAGCGGGCGCGGGCCATCGGCCAGGCGGCCCTGCGCCGCGTTCTGGCCGACCACACCTACGACAACCGCGCGGTGCTGGTGGAACGGCTGCTGACCGGTCAAGTCCTGAATTCCGTTGGGGAGGGCGTGTGATGGCGCGCAAGCTCGATGTCGTCGTCCTGGGCCTGTCCATCACCTCCTCCTGGGGGAACGGGCACGCCACCACCTACCGCGCCCTGCTGAAGGGCATGGCGGCGCGCGGCCACCGCGTCCTGTTCCTGGAGCGCGACAAGCCCTGGTACGCGTCCAACCGCGACCTTCCCAAGCCGGACTTCTGCACGGCGGTCCTCTACGACAGCCTGGACGAACTGGCGGAGAAGCACGCGGCGGCGGTGCGCGACGCCGACCTCGTCGTCGTCGGTTCCTACGTGCCGGAGGGCGTCGCCGTGTCCCGCTGGGTGCAGGACACGGCGCGGGGCGTGACCGCCTTCTACGACATCGACACGCCGGTCACCATCGCCCGCATGGAGCGCGGCGACACCGAGTATATCTCGGCCGAGGTCGTGCCGGGCTTCGACCTCTACCTGTCCTTCACCGGCGGCCCGATCCTCGACCGGCTGGAGCGGGAGTTCGGCGCGCAGCGCGCCCGAACACTCCACTGCTCGGTCGATCCCGACGCCTACTACCCGGAGCTGGGGCCGGTGCGCTGGGACATGGGCTATCTCGGCACCTACAGCGACGACCGCCAGCCGATGCTGAACCGCCTGCTGGTCGAACCGGCGCGGGCGTGGGAGCGCGGGACCTTCATCGTCGCCGGGCCGCAGTATCCGGACGCCGCGATCGGCTGGCCGGCCAACGTCACCCGCATCGACCACCTGCCCCCGGCGGAGCACCGGCGCTTCTACAACGCCCAGCGATTCACGCTGAATGTCACCCGCGCCGACATGGTGGCGGCCGGCTGGTCGCCCAGCGTCCGCCTGTTCGAGGCGGCGGCCTGCGGCACGCCGATCATCAGCGATCCGTGGCCGGGGCTGGACACTCTGTTCAAGCCCGGCGAGGAAATCCTGATCACCGACGACGGCGAGCAGGTGATGCGCTGGCTGCGCGACACGCCGGGCGACAAGGCGCGGCGTCTCGGCCGGGCGGCGCGGCGGCGGGTGCTCGCCTCCCACACCGGAATCCGCCGCGCGGCGGAGCTTGAGAACTACGTGGCCGAGGTGCGCGCGGCGCCGATGGCGTCGGCGCGGGCCTTGTAGCCACGCGCCGGGCCGGCATCAGTCCTCGCTGGTGAAATGCCGGCCCTCCCCCAGCTTGTCCTCGATATACAGCATGTTGACGAGCACCAGGAACACCACGGCCAGCGGTGTCGCCAGGAACATGCCCATGAGGCCGAACAGCACCCCGCCCGCCGCGATGGCGGCGATGGTGACGACCGGCGGCAGATCGACGACGCTCTTCTGCATCAGCGGCGTGATCACGTTGCCCTCGATCTGCTGGACGACCAGATAGAGCAACGCCACCCACATCGCGTCCGTGGGCGACTGCGCGAAGGCGATAAGGATGCCCGGCACCGCGCCCAGCACCGGCCCGATCAGCGGAATGAACTCCAACAGGCCGGCCAGAAGCCCCAGCGCCGGTGCGCTCGGGATGCCCAGCAGCAGCAGACCGCCGGTGACCAGAACCCCGACGATGGCCATGGCGGCGAGCTGGCCGATCAGCCATTTCCACAGCGAATCGCCCATGACGTCCAGCACCTCGTGGGCGCGCGTGTGCCCGCGCGGCGGGACCAGCAGCACGATCCCGCGCCGGTAAATCCTCGGCGAGGCCGCCAGATAGATCGCGGTGAACACCACCACCACCGCGTCGCCCAGGAAGAACAGCACGCTGGAGGCGACCGTCCGCAGGCGGTTCATCCAGGACGCGGCGTCGCGGCCCTGCTCGGCGATCTCGTTCCGGATCGTGTCCGGCAACTGCTCGACGGCGCGGCCGATCTGCTCGTTCAACTGGCCGAACTGCCCGGCGACCGAATGCCCCAGCAAGAAGACGCCGCCGACCAGCGCCACGGCCAGCACCGCGAGCACGATGCCCAGCGCCCAGCCCTGGGACAGGCGCGAGATCTTCCGCACACCATCGGCCGCGCGCTGGAGCAGGATGGCGAACAGCACGCCGGCGAAGACCAGCAGCAGCGCGTCCGCGACCTTCCAGGCGACGAACATCAGCGCGAAAATCCCGGCGGCGATCAGCACCTTCCAGGTGAACACCTTCAATTCGGTCGGGATCGAACGCCCGCCCGGCGCGGCCTGACCCTGTTCGATGCCGGCCGCATCCGCCGCCTGTCTGGTCGCGTCCATGAGGATTCCCCGGTTGGCTCACCGGGGAAACGCCGCGTGGAGGAAAGTGTTTCGCCGCCGCCGGACTATCACTTTGGTGTTAATACACATATCCGAATGCGCGGCGACCGTTCAGACCCCATATCATGGGTGACGCCAAGGAGTCATTCTCGCTGATGTCACCTCAAGCCCGCCGGCAACGGCGGGCTTTTTTCTTTCCGGTCGCCATTCGCCGGGAACTCAAGGCTGATCCGCAGGCCCGGCGCGTTGTCCTCCAGCACGAGCCGCGCGCCGTGCAGCCGGGCCACCGCGTCCACGAGGCTGAGGCCCAGCCCGTTGCCCGGCGAGGCCCGCGCGGCGTCGAGGCGGACGAAGCGTTGCAGCACCTTTTCGCGCATGTCCACCGGGATGCCCGGCCCATTGTCGGCGACGGTCACGCGGGGGCCGCGCCCGTGCGCCGCCCCTTCCAGCACCAGCGCGATGCGCCCGCCCTCGGGCGTGTATTTGACGGCGTTGTCGAGCAGGTTGGACACAGCCTGCGCCAGCAGCTGGCCGTTGCCGCGCACCACCGGCTCGCCCCGGATGTCGGTGACGAGCGTCTGCCCCTTGTCCTCGGCCACCGGCTCGTAGAGGTCGGCGCCGATCCGCAGCGGTTCGGCAAGGTTCACCGGCTCCAGCTCCGTCCGCTTGGCGCCCGATTCCGCCTCGGCGATGGAGAGCAGCGCGGTGAAGGTCGCGAGCAGCCGGTCGGCCTCCGCGATGGTCTCCTGCAAGACCGCGCGGTAGACCTCCGGGTCTTCGGTCTCGTGGATCAGCGCCAGTTCGATGCGCGAGCGCAGGCGGGTCAGCGGCGTGCGCAGGTCGTGGGCGACGCTTTCCGTCACCTGCCGCATGCCGGTCATCAGCCGCTCGATCTGGTCCAGCATCGCGTTCAGGTTGCCGGCCAGCCGGTCGATCTCGTCCCCGCCGCCGGAACGCGGCACGCGGCCGGTCAGGTCGCCGGCCATGATCTGGCGGGTCGTGCGGTTGATCGCCTCGATCTGCCGCATGGCGCCGCGCGCCACCAGCAGCCCGCCGCCGAGCCCCAGCAGGGCGGTCACCGCGAGAATCCAGCGCAGCGAGTCGATCATGCGCCCGCGCAGCTGGTCGATCTCGCTCATGTCGCGGCCGACCAGCAGGCGGAACTTGCCCGGCAAGGTGAAGGCGACGGCCATGGCGGTGGAGGGCCGGTCGCTGGTGCCGCCGTACTCGGAGACCTTGAAGTGGGTCCAGCCGCTGGCGTCCGGCACCGCGTCCGGCCAGGCCGACAGGTTGCCCGCCAGGATCACGCCGCCGGGGGTGGTCAGCAGATAGACGGAGTTGGTGTGGGAAATCGCGCTGCGCTCGCGCACCGCGTCGACCAGCCCGCGCAGGCCCTGGTTCCGGTACTGCTCCTGAAGGCCGGCGACCTCCAGAGCTATGGTCTCGCCGATTTCCGATTCCAGAAAGCCGGCGGTGGTGCGGTAGACGACCGCCAGGATCAGGGCCACCGACAGCACGAACATCGCCAGATACAGCACCGCCAGCCGGAACGGCGTGGTGCGCGTCAGCCGCAGGGCCGACACCGCGAGGGCCTTCACGCCTCACCCATCATGTGGTCATTGATCACTGGGGGGATCACTGGGGCGCCCGCAGGCAGTACCCCGCTCCGCGCACCGTGTGGATCAGCGGCACGGAAAAATCCTTGTCGATCTTCTGCCGCAGGCGGGCGATATGCACGTCGATGACGTTGGTCTGCGGGTCGAAGTGATAGTCCCAGACATTCTCCAGCATCATGGTGCGGGTCACCACGCTGCCGGCGTTGCGCATCATGAATTCCAGCAGGGCGAATTCGCGCGGCAGCAGCTCGATGGGCTTTCCGGCGCGCTTGACCGTGCGGGACAGCAGGTCCAGTTCCAGGTCCGCGACGGTCAGCTTGGTCTGCGGCTGGGCGGCGCTGCGGCGGCGCACCAGAACCTCGATCCGGGCGAGCAGTTCGGAAAAGGCGAAGGGCTTGGTGAGGTAATCGTCCCCACCGGCCTTCAGCCCCTTCACCCGGTCATCCACACTGCCCAGCGCGGAGAGGAACAGCACCGGCGTGTCGTTGCCCGTGGCGCGCAGGATCTCGACCAGCGACAGCCCGTCGCGGCCGGGCAGCATGCGGTCCACGATCATCACGTCGTAATGCTCGGAGCCGGCCAGGAACAGCCCCTCCTTGCCGTCGTTGGCGACGTCCACGACGTGCCCGGCTTCCTTCAACCCCTTGGCGAGGTAGGACGCGGCCTGCCGGTCGTCTTCGATCACAAGGACTTTCATAAGCGAAACAATAGCGCATCCGCCCGGCCGTCCAAAGGCCGCAAACTCGTCGCCCCTCCCGCCTTGGAGCGGGAGGGGCCGCGAGGGCGGCTATTCCGCCGCGTGCCGATGGCCGTGCCGCCCTTCGGCGAACTCCTCGATCATCTTGCGGCAGAAGGCCCGCAGGTCGTCGGGCTTGCGCGAGGTGACGAGGCCCTTGTCGGTCACCACCTCGCTGTCCTCCCAATTCGCGCCGGCGTTGGTCAGGTCGGTCTTCGGCGACGGCCAGGAGGTGATGCGCCTGCCGCGCACGCCGCCCGCGTCGATCAGCGTCCACGGGCCGTGGCAGATCGCGGCGATGGGCTTGCCGGACTGGACGAAGCTGCGGATGAAGTCGATGGCTTTCGGTTCCAGCCGCAGGGCGTCGGGGTTGATGACCCCGCCCGGCAGGACCAGCGCGTCGAACCGGTTGGCGTCGGCCTGGTCGAGCGCGACGTCCACGTCCACCCGGTCGCCCTTGTCGTGATGCTTCCAGCCCTGGATCTGGCCGGACCGGGGCGAGACGATCCGCACCGTCGCCCCTTCGTCGCGCAGCGCCTTCACCGGTTCGGTCAGTTCGACCTGCTCGAAGCCGTCGGTGGCCAGCACGGCCACGGTCTTGTCCTTGAGCGTCTGTGCCATGGGATTTCCCTCTTCGTTTGGCCGCCTCTTCGGTTGACCTCTGCGCCAGCAACCGGACTAAGCCGAGGGAGTTCCGGCAGGAACCGCACCCCTGCCCCCATGTTTCCCGATAGCACGACCCCCTTGCAGCACCAGCGGGAGTCACCATAGGGAGCGACGATCCATGCGATTTTGCGTCCTGCTCACCCTGCTTACCCTTTCCACCGCGACCGCCGTCGCCCAAACGCCGCAGGGCTCCCCACGGGCGTCCGCGCCGCCCGGCGGCTGGACGTACGCGTCGCTGTACCAGGGCTGGCGCGCCGACACGATGATCGGAACCGAGGTGGAGGGGCTGAGCGGCGAGGAACTGGGCGAGGTGGTGGACCTCGTCATCAGCCCGGACGGGCGGCTGCAATCGGTGGTGATCGAGGCGAGCGGCATGCTGGACGCCGGACAGGCCCGCTTCTCCGTGCCCTGGACGCAG
>JAEZID010000414.1 GCA_023416195.1 Pseudomonadota bacterium
TCGACCTCGCCCAGGAAACGCGCAGCCTGCGCCGCTCCCCGGAAGCGGAGGCGGCGGAACGGGCCGCGCAGCGCCGCATCGACTATTTCCGCGCGCTGACCCTGATGGAGCAGAACGACCTGCGCCAAGCCCGCGCTCTGCTGGCCGGTCTGCTGGCGGCCCAGCCCGACGACGCGCAGTCCACCGCCCTGCTGGCCCAGGTGGAGGAGCGGCTTGGCCGCTGGCGCGAGGCGGTGCGGCTCTACGACCGCGCGCTGGAACTGACGCCGGACGAACCGTCGCTGGTGATCGGCAAGGCGCGGCTGCTGCGGGAACGCGGCGAGCAGGCGCGGCTGGACTGGGACCTGTTCCATGTGGAGAACGCCGACGTGCAGCGCATCGGCCGCCTGACCGGCAATGTCGAGGCCGGCGGGAACACGACCTTCCTCTACGCGCTGGAACACCGCACGGTGGATGTGGACCAGGCCGTGCGGTCGGACGGCCGGATGGAACCGTTCCACGGCATGCGCAGCCGCGCCGAACTGGCCCTCTTGCACGACTGGCCGGAGTTGCAGCAATCGCGCCTCGCCCTGTTTGCCGCGCCGAAGACGGTCGGCGCCGGCTACACCCACGGCTGGCGCGACGAGGAGTCGGGGACCCGCGCCGGCCTGTCCTGGCGGGAGCCGACCTACACCTTCATCGAGGGCATCGTCGGCTCCGGGCGGCGCGACCGCGTCTTCGTCCAGCATGAGGAACGCCTGAAGGAACGCTGGATCGCCACCATCGGCGCCGGCTGGAACCGCTACGGCCTGTCGGGCGAGCCGGATCTGGCGCGTTCGGCGACGGTGGAGGGCTCGTTGCGCTACGTCCTGAACCAGGACGGGCCGCTGACCAGCGTCGCCTATCTGCTGGACGCCGAATATGTCGGCCGCCGGGCCGAGCGCACCAACGCGCAGGGCAACCTGTTCGTGCCGCTGCCCGTGGCGACGCGGGAGGTGCACGCGCTCCAGCTCAACCTGGACGACGCTCTGACCGATTATTGGCGCTACAGCCTTCAGGCCGGATACGCCTACGATCGGTTCAACAAGGGCGGCCCGCAGGGCGCCGTCGCCCTGGCGTATGAACCTCTCGACCATCTCGAACTCGGCCTTCGGGCCAGCTACACGCGCTCCACCGCGCGCGGCACGGGGGCTGCGGCCACGGCGGCGGGCGGCTATCTGATCTGGCGGTATTAATCCGCCGGTATCCTTCTCGCGCTATAGGGGTGCGGGAGGGAGCGAACCATTGGCAGGGCAACGGACGACATGACGACGGATAAGCGGAAGCGGGTGGTGACGGGATTGCGGGTGCTGGCGGCGATGGCCCTGGCCCTGGCCGTGTCGGCGTGCAGCATCGGGCGCGGCAACAGCCGCGATTTCGTCGATGGCGGCGGCATCCTGCCGCGCGGGGCGACGGTCGCCGTCCTGCCGTTCGAGAACCTGACCAACCACCAGAACGCCGGCATGATCGCGTCGGAACTGGTGTCCACCGAACTTTACAGCCTCGGCCTCTACCGCGTCGTCGAGGCCAGCCGCGTGCGCAACCAGCTGATCGCCGCCAAGGTGGACGTGGAGAAGCTGGCCGAGAGCACCTACGCCCAGGACGTCGGCCGGACGCTGGGCGTGGACGCGGTGCTGGTCGGCAGCGTCACCGAATACGGCTATCAGCACGGCCTGCGGGAGGAGCCGGTGGTCGGCCTGAACGCCCGTCTGGTGCGCGCGTCCGACGGTTCCGTGCTGTGGGCGTCGAGCCAGTCGCAGGTCGGGCGCGGCTATTTCACCCGCGACAGCGTCAACAACGTCGCGCAGCGCGTCGTTTCCCGCATGCTCGACGGCCTGCGCGGCGCCGTCGCCGGCTGACGGACAGAGGATCGGTCATGAGCGCGTCCACCCTGGATCCGGAACCGTCGGCCACGTCCCCGGCGGCGAATGCCCCCGCCGGGCCGCGCCGGCTGCTGGGCTTCCGCCGGGTGGCGCTGATCGAACTGGCGCTGTTCTTCCTGGTGGCCTTCGCACTGGATTTGGCGGTGGGGGCGGGCGTCCGCTTCGACGGCATCCAACCGCACCCCTTCTGGATTCCGGTCCTGCTTCTGGCGATCCAATACGGCACGAACGAAGGCGTGCTGGCCGCCGTCGCCGCGTCCGTCGCGCTGCGTCTCGGCAACATGCCGGAACAGCTGATCACCCAGGACTTCTATCAATATCTCTACGCCGTCAGCCGGGAGCCGATCCTGTGGCTGGTCGCCTCGGTCCTGTTCGGCGAGCTGCGCATGCGCCAGATCCGCGAGCGGGACGAGTTGCGCGCCAGCCTGGATCTCGCCCGCAAGGAATCGGACGCCATCGCGCGCTCCTACCGGCAGCTGAAATCGGTGAAGGAAAGCCTGGAAACCCGCGTCGCCGGCCAGCTGCGCACGGTCTTCACGCTCTATCAGGCGGCCCGCTCCATCGACCGGCTGGACGAGGGCGAGGTGATGCTGGGCGTCGCCGATCTGGTCCGCACGGTCATGCGGCCGGAGAAATTCTCCCTCTTTCTGCTCAACAACGACGTCCTGGAATCGGTGACGAACGAGGGCTGGGACGACGAGGACAACTACGCCCGCTGGTTCGACAATTCCTCGCAGCTGTTCCAAACGGTGGTCGGTCGCCAGCGCATGCTTTGCGTCGCCAAACAGGAGGACGAACGCATCCTGCAAGGCGAAGGCGTGCTGGCCGGCCCCCTGGTCAGCGACGACACCGGCGAGGTCGTCGGCATGGTGAAGATCGAAAGCCTCGGCTTCATGGACCTCAGCGTCAACAGCGTGGAGAACTTCCGCATCCTGTGCGAATGGATCGGCACCGCGCTCGCCAAGGCCCGCCAGTTCCGCGAACTGAACGAACAGCGCCTGTTCACCGAGGACGGCGCGCTCTACTCCTCGGGCTTCATCGACCGTCAGGCGGAGTTCCTGGCCCAGCTCGGCCGCCGCCTGGGCTTCGAGACGACCAGCATCAGCATCCGCCCGTCCGGCCTGTCGCGCCTCAGCGCCGGCCAGCGCGCGGAGGTCGCCGCCGCCATCGGCAAGGCGGTGCGCGAAAGTCTGCGCGACACCGACCTCGCCTGCGATTTCGGCCAGCACGGGCTGGTGTTCGGCGTCGTCCTGCCGGGCACGCCGGTGGAGCAGGCGCGGATCGTCGCCGCCAAGCTGGAAACGGCGGTGCGCAAGGCGCTGCCCGGTCCGCTGGCGACCATTCCCATCGCCTTCACCGCGCAGAAGGTGGGTGCCCCATGACCGACGAGCGGATGCCCGCCGATGCGGTGCTGGAGGAGGCCCCGCGCCATGGCACGGGGGAACTGCTGCTGGTGTCCCTGCTGGCGCTGGGCGCCGAGGCCGGCGCCGCGGCGCTCGCCTTCGGGGCGCTGCCGGTGCCGGGCGGCATCTACGGCGGCGCCGCCGCGCATCTCCTCACCCTGACCGCGCTCGCGTTGTGGGTGCGCTCGCGGGCGCGGCGGGAACTGGACCTGCGTCTGGCCGGCCTGCTGCTGGTCACCACGCCCTTTCTGGGACCGCTGGGGCCGGGCTGCACGCTGATGACCACGGCCCTGCACGCCGTCTTCCACCGCTACGCCACCGGCTTTCAGGAATGGTACCTGTCGCTGTTCCCGGAAAGCCAGATGGAGCCGGCGCAGGAACTGTACGAGCTGATCGTGTCCGGCCGCGAGACCGCGCATCTGGCGGCGGGCGAGTCCTTCACCGACGTGATGTCGGTCGGCTCGCCGCCGCAGAAGCAGGCGGTGATCGCGCTGGTCGCCCGCCACTTCCGCCCGGCCTTCACGCCGGCGCTGAAGGCCGGGCTGGCCGACGCCGATCCGTCCGTGCGCGTCCAGGCGGCGACCGCCACCGCCCGCGTGGAGCATGAGTTCAACGAACGCTGGCAGTCGCTGGACCGCGCGGCGCAGGCCGACCCGCAGGACGTGGCGACCCGCTACGCGCTCTCCCGGCACCTGGACGACTACGCCTTCTGCGGCCTGCTGGACAGCAACCGGGAGCAGGAAATCCGCGACAAGGCGCTGGACGGTTACCGCCGCTGCCTGGAGTTGGTGCCCGACGACGACGAGATCCGCCACGACCTCGGCCGCCTGCTGCTGCGCTGCGGGCTGGTGAAGGAGGCGGCGAGCACGCTAGAGCCCCTGATCGACCATGCCGCCGACCGCCGCATCCTGTTCTGGTACGCGGAAAGCCTGTTCCGCCTGCACCGCTACGCGGACCTGCGCAACCTGTCGCACCGCCGCCCGGACCTGCTGGGCGATGCCTCCGAACTGCCGGACGCGCTGAAGAGCGTCGTCGCCCTCTGGCACGACATGGTCGAGGAACCGCAGACGGTGGCCGCATGACCGGCACAGTGGAACCGGCGGACGTCTGCCTGCTGATGGAGGGCTCCTACCCCTACGTCGCGGGCGGCGTGTCCACCTGGACGCACGACCTCATCAAGGCGCACGCCGACTTGACCTTCCACGTCGTCGCGCTGGTCGCCGACCGCAACCCGCGCAAGCTGGCCTACGACCTGCCTCCGAACGTGACCGGGCTGTCGCACGTCTACCTTCAGGACCCGGATCCCGGCTGGCCCTGGGTGCCCGGCGCCGCCCGCCTGCTGGACCGCATCGAGCCGCCGCTGAAGCGCCTGCAACAGGGCGGCGGGCTGGAGGAGGTGGAGGAGATCGTCCGCCTGCTGGCGCCGAAGCGCCGCCGGGTCGGGCGGCGCGTCCTGCTGAACTCGGAAGACGCCTTCCGCATGGTCGTGCGGCTGTGCCGGGAGACGCTGCCGGACGCCTCCTTCCTGGAGTATTTCTGGGGCTCCCGCGCGCTGATGAGCGGGCTGTTCGCCACCATGCTGGCGCCCCTGCCGACGGCCAAAGTCTATCACGCCATTTCAACTGGTTATGCCGGTTTGTTCGCAGCGCGTGCGAGGTTGGAGAGCGGCCGCCCGGCGCTGCTGACCGAACACGGCATCTACACCAACGAGCGCCGCATCGAGATCCTGATGGCCGAATGGCTGTTCGAGGGGGGCGACACCTCGCTGGTCGTGGAGAGGAAAAAACGTGATCTGAGAGACCTTTGGCTGGATACCTTCGCAAGTTACTCGAAGGCCTGCTACGACGCCTGCGACCGGATCATCACGCTCTACGGCGGCAATCAGGAATTCCAGAGGCGCCAGGGCGCCGCTCCGGAAAAGTTGAAGATCGTCCCGAATGGCATTGATTACGCTGGATATTCCCAGGTCCAGCGCGACACCTCCGACCGCCCCCCGACCATCGCCCTGATCGGCCGCGTCGTGCCCATCAAGGACGTGAAGACCTACATCCGCGCCGCCGGTATCCTGCGCGAGGACATCCCCGACCTGAAGGCGATGATCCTCGGCCCCCTGGAGGAAGACCCCGGCTATGTCGAGGAATGCCGGACCATCGTGAAGCACCTGGGGCTGGAGGATACGGTGATCTTTGCCGGCCGGGTGAAGCTGACGGACTGGCTGGGCAAGGTGGACGCCATCGCGCTGACCAGCGTCAGCGAGGCGCAGCCGCTGGTGATCCTGGAGGCCGGCGCGTCCGGTGTGCCGACCGTGGCGACCGACGTGGGATCCTGCGCCGAACTGCTGCTCGGCCGGCCCGACGAGGACCCGCCGCTGGGGCCGGGCGGGGCCATCACGCCGCTGGCCAGCCCGCTGGAAACGGCGCGGGAGCTGCGCGCCCTGCTGCTCGACCGCCCGTGGCGGGAACGCTGCGCGGAGGCCATCCGGCAGCGCGTCGCCCGCTATTACGACAAGGTGGAGATCGACCGCGTCTATCGCGCCATCTACGACGAGCACATCGCCATGCCGACGCGCCCGACGCTGACCGAAAGGGCCGCGTGACATGGCCGGCATCGGTTTCGCGCTTCGCAAGCTGGCCCGCCGCGACGACCTGCTGGGCGTGTTGCAGGGCTACGCGCATTCGGCTTTCATCACCTCCGGGCCGTGGATGTTCACCATCCTGGCGCTCGCCAGCATCAACCTCGTCGGCAAGGATCTGGTCGCGATGGAGGAGCTGACGCTCTTCCGCGTGGTGGTGATCTACAATTTCTGCTTCTCGGTCGTCCTCACCGGACCGCTGGTGATGGTCGCCACGCGCTATCTGGCCGACGCCATCTACGCCAAGCAGGTGGACACCGCGCCCGGCATGCTGCTGGCCACACTGGGCCTCGCCTACGCCATCGCCGCGCTGACCGCCGGGCCGTTCTATCTGTTCCTCAGCGATTTGCCCGTGCCGATGGCGGCGGCGGCGCTGATCAACTTCTTCCTGGTCAGCGGCATCTGGGTCGTGTCGATCTTCCTGTCGGCGCTGAAGGACTATGTGGCGGTGACCACGGCCTTCGGGTTCGGCATGCTGGCGGCCACGGTGGCCACGGGGGTGCTCGGCGCCTTCGCCGGGCCGACGGGGATGGTCTGGGGCTTTTCGGCGGGGCTGGCGGCGATCCAGTTCGGGCTGATCGCGCGGGTGTTCGCCGAGTATCCGTACCGTGTCGCGCGGCTGTTCGCCTTCCTGGCGTACTTCCGCAAATACTGGGATCTGGCGCTGATCGGGCTGTTCGCCAACCTCGCGGTCTGGGTGGACAAGTGGATCATGTGGTTCGTGCCGGAGCGGGAAGCGGTGTCCGGCGCCATGGTGATCTATTCGGCCTACGACAGCGCCATGTTCGTGGCCTACCTGACCATCGTGCCGGCGCTGACCCTGTTCACCGTGAACATCGAGACGCGCTTTTTCGAACGCTACCAGGGCTTCTATCGCGACATCCAGAGCCACGCGACCTACGACCAGATCGCCCGCAACCACAAATCCATCGTCGCGGCCCTGCTGGAAAGCTCCCGCAACCTGATCATCCTTCAAGGGGCGGTCTGCGCGGTGACGATCTTCCTGGCGCCCAGCATCGTCGGGTCGCTGGGCCTGCATTACCAGCAGATCGGCATGTTCCGCTTCGGCACGCTGGGGGCCTTCTTCCAGGTGCTGTTCCTGTTCTGCACGGTGATCCTGGCCTATTTCGACCTGCGCAAGCGCAACCTGTGCGCCCAGCTCTTCTATCTGGTCGCCAACGCGGGTTTCACCCTGCTGTTCAGCGACATGGGCTTCGCCTGGTACGGCTACGGCTATTTCCTGTCGTCGCTGCTGGCCTTCGCGCTGACCTACCTGATGGTGGCCGACGCGCTGCGGCGGTTGCCGTATTTTGCCTTCTTCGCCAACAACCCGTCGGTGCGGTGAGGCCATGCGGGCGCTCATCCTGGCTTTGGCCGTCCTGCTCACCGCATTGCCCGCCACGGCGGACGCCCCCCTGCGGACCGAGCGCACCGACCCCGACCATCTGCGCCCGCTGGATCGGACCTTCACCCGGCCGGAGTTCATCCCGCCCCGGACCCGCTACCAGCGCAGCCATGTGGTCTAC
>JAEZID010000487.1 GCA_023416195.1 Pseudomonadota bacterium
AGAACAAGGTCACGGTCATCGAAGGCGAGGCCAAGCTGGCCGGCAAGGGCCAAGTGACGGTGACCAAGGACGGCGCCGCCGTCGGCACCTTTGGGGCCAAGAACATCATCATCGCCACCGGCGCCCGTGCCCGCACCCTGCCGGGTCTGGAGGACGACGGCAAGCTGGTCTGGACCTACAAGAAGGCGATGACGCCGGACACCATGCCGAAGTCGCTGCTGGTCATCGGCTCCGGCGCCATCGGGATCGAGTTCGCCAGCTTCTACAACGCGCTCGGCGCCAAGGTCACGGTGGTCGAGGTGATGGACCGCATCCTGCCGGCCGAGGACGAGGAAATCTCCGCCTTCGCCCGCAAGCAGTTCGAGAAGCAGGGCCTGCGCATCATCACCGGCGCCAAGGCCGGCAATCTGCGCAAGACCGACAACAGCGTGACCGTGGCGGTCGAGACCAACGGCAAGACCGAGGACATCACCGTCGACCGCGTGATCCTGGCCGTGGGCATCTCTCCCAACACGGAGAATTTGGGCCTGGAGAACACCAAGGTCAAAACGGACCGGGGCCACATCCAGACCAACCAGTGGTGCCAGACGGACGAGCCGGGCGTCTATGCCATCGGCGACGTGACCGGCGCCCCCTGGCTCGCCCACAAGGCCAGCCACGAGGGCGTGATCGCCGCCGAACACATCGCCGGCAAGCACCCGCACGCGCTGGACGTGCGCAACATTCCGGGCTGCACCTACTCGCACCCGCAGGTGGCCTCGGTCGGCCTGACGGAGAAGAAGGCCAAGGATGCCGGCTACGAGGTCCGCGTCGGCCGCTTCCCGTTCGTCGGCAACGGCAAGGCCATCGCGCTGGGCGAGCCGGACGGCATGGTGAAGACGGTGTTCGACGCCAAGACCGGCGAACTGCTGGGCGCGCACATGGTCGGCGCCGAGGTGACGGAGCTGATCCAGGGTTACGGCATTGCCAAGACCATGGAGACGACCGAGCAGGAGCTGATGCAGACGGTGTTCCCGCATCCCACCCTGTCGGAGATGATGCACGAGTCCGTCCTTGATGCCTATGGCCGGGCAATCCACTTCTAGCTAGCATGCCCAAAAGCCTGGGTGACATCTGCCGGTAAGGCTATGAACCGCTTGAACGCCGCGTACGACGAGGATTTCTACGCCTGGACCCAGGAACAGGCGGCAGAGCTTCGCCGTGCCGGCGCCGAGCGGAACAACGCCCCGATCGACTGGCGGAATGTCGCCGAGGAGATTGAGTGCATGGGCAAGAGCGAGTGGAACGAGATCGAGAGCCGCCTGACGGTTTTGATCACGCATCTGCTGAAGTGGCTCTATTGCCCGGAACTGCGCGAGCGATGCGAACGCGGGTGGAGGCTCACCATCCGCGAACAGCGCCGGCAGCTGTCTAAGCGTCTTAAACAGAGTCCGAGCTTGCGCCCTGTCACCGTGCAGGAGTTCGCGCAGGTTTATGCCGAGGCACGCGCCGACGCCGCTGACGAGTCCGAACTGGACCTCGCCCGATTTCCGACCGAACCGTCCTTCACGCTTGACCAGGCGCTCGATCCGGCCTATCCGGCGGACCTGTTTCCGCCGGAGTGGCGCGTGTGAGCGCGTCCCCGTTCAGCATCGGCGCCGCCCCGGCGGCCCGTTCGGAGCTATCAAGATCATGACCGTGGCCGATCAGCCCGAGAAGCTTCGCCATCCCGAAAAGGCCCACAAGCCCGACAACCCCGTCCAGCGCAAGCCCGCCTGGATCCGGGTGAAGGCGCCGATGAGCCAGGAATACAACGAGACCCGCCAGCTGATGCGGGGCCTGAAGCTCAACACCGTCTGCGAGGAGGCGGCCTGCCCGAACATCGGGGAGTGCTGGAAGCACAAGCACGCCACCTTCATGATCCTCGGCTCGATCTGCACGCGCGGCTGCGCCTTCTGCAACGTCGAGACGGGCCGCCCGGACAAGCTGGACCCGCACGAGCCGGACAACGTCGCCGAGGCGGTGGCGCAGCTGAAGCTGTCCCACGTCGTGGTGACCTCGGTCGACCGCGACGACCTGGAGGACGGCGGCGCCGAGCATTTCGCCCGCACCATCCGCGCCATCCGCGCGGCGGCGCCGAGCACGACCATCGAGATCCTGACCCCCGACTTCCAAAAGAAGAAGGGCGCGGTCGAGGTGGTGGTCGCGGCCAAGCCCGACGTGTTCAACCACAATCTGGAAACGGCCCCGCGCCTGTATCCGACGATCCGTCCGGGTGCGCGCTACTTCACCTCGTTGCAACTCCTGGCGCGGGTGAAGGAGCTGGATCCGTCGATCTTCACCAAGTCCGGCATCATGGTCGGGCTGGGCGAGACGAAGGAGGAGGTCGGGCAGGTCATGGACGATCTGCGCGCCGCCGATGTTGACTTCATGACCATCGGCCAGTACCTCCAGCCGACGCCCAAGCACGCGGCGGTCGACCGGTTCGTGACTCCGGAAGAATTCACGAGCTACGCAACACTTGGCCGCGGCAAGGGTTTCCTGATGGTGGCCTCGACGCCGCTCACCCGCTCGTCCTACCACGCGGGCGCGGATTTCGAGAGGCTGCGCGAGGCCCGCAACCGCAAGCTCGCCGCTGCGGCGGGCTAAGGGACGGTCGAGGAGAAACGGAGCGGGTATGCCGACGCACGCGGAAAAGAAGGTCCTTCCCTACACGCCGGAACAGATGTACCGGCTTGTGGCCGATGTGGAGAAGTACCCGGAGTTCCTGCCCTGGTGCCTTGCCGCCCGCATCCGCCGCCGCGAAGGAAACGTGATGTTCGCGGACCTCGTCATCGGCTTCAAGATGGTTCGGGAACGCTTCACGTCGCGCGTGGAACTGAACGAAGAGGCGCGGCGCATCGACGTTCAGTACACCGAAGGGCCGTTCCAATATCTGAACAACCACTGGATCTTCACGCCGCACGAGCGGGGCGTCTGCGTGGACTTCTATGTGGATTTCGAGTTCCGCTCGAAGATGCTTCAGAAGATTATGGGCGTGCTGTTCAACGAGGCGGTGCGCCGCATGGTGCACGCCTTCGAGGCGCGCGCCGATCAGCTGTATGGAAACGGGGCGGTCCGCCCGGCCGCCGCCCGTACGGCCTAGGTTCGCTACCGCAGACTGCCTTCCGGGCGTGCCGCGATGAGGCGTTCCAGGGCGGCCTGGACCGTGGCGAGGCGCACGGCCTCGCGGTCGCCGGGGAAGGTGTATTCCTTGTGCTTGGCGGCACCGCGCCGCACCGCCGTGGCGATGTAGACGCGGCCGACCGGCTTTTCGGGGGAGCCGCCGCCGGGACCCGCCACGCCGGTGACCGCCACCGTCACGTCCGCTTTCGATTTCGCCAGCGCGCCCACCGCCATCGCCACGGCCACCTCGGCGCTGACGGCGCCGTGCGCGTGGATCAGGCTGGGCGGGACGCCCAGCATCTCCGACTTGGCGACGTTGGAATAGGTGACGAAGCCGCGCTCGACCACCGTGGACGAGCCGGCGATGTCGGTCAGCGCGCCGGCGATCAGGCCGCCCGTGCAGGATTCGGCCGACGCCACCATGTAGCCGGTCTGTTCGTAGTCGGCGATCAGGCTGGCGGCGAGCTGGCGGATGTGCTCGGGAAACATGCGGGCTCCGTCCAAATCGTTTCGCGCGAGTTTAGCCCGGCAGGCGGACGGTCGCCACCGCTTGTGCGGCGATGCCCTCGCCACGGCCGGTGAAGCCGAGCCGCTCGGTGGTCGTCGCCTTCACGCTGACGCGGGCGGCGTCCATGCCCAGGATGTCGGCGATCCGGGCGGTCATGGCCTCGCGGTGCGGGCCGACCTTCGGGCGTTCGCAGATGAGCGTCACGTCCACATGGGCGATGCGCCCGCCGCGTTCGCGGACCATCCCGGCGGCGTGGCGCAGGAACAGGGCGCTGTCGGCGCCGCGCCACTGCGGATCGGACGGCGGGAAGTGGCTGCCGATGTCGCCCGCGCAGAGCGCGCCGAGAATCGCGTCGGTCAGGGCGTGCAGGCCGACGTCGGCGTCGGAATGGCCTTCGAGCGTCTGCGTGTGGGGCACGCGCACGCCGCAGAGCGTGACGTGATCGCCGCCGGGGTCGCCATCCGTGAAGCGGTGCACGTCGAAGCCCATGCCGGTGCGGATGTCCGACAGGGCGGAATCGAGCGCGCGTGCGGCGCGGGTCAGGTCGTCGGGGGTGGTCACCTTGAAATTCTCCTCCTTGGCGGGCACCAGCGCGACGGGCAGGCCGGCGCGCTCGGCCACGGCGGCGTCGTCGGTCAGGTCGAGGCCGGACGCCGCGCGGTGGGCGGCCAGGATGTCGGGAAAGCGGAAGCCCTGCGGGGTCTGGGCGCGCCACAGGCCGGCGCGGTCCACGGTGTCGGCGATCAGGCCGTCGCGGCCGTGCTTCAGCGTGTCGGCGACCGGAACAGCGGCGATGGCGGCAGGGTGGCGGTCGAGGGCGCCGATCACCGCGCCGATGGTGTCGGCGGCGACCAGCGGGCGGGCGGCGTCGTGGATCAGGACAAGGTCCGGCGCCGACTCGGCGAGGCGCTCCAGGCCGTTGCGGACCGATTCCTGGCGGGTGGCGCCGCCGGCGACCGGATCCGGCAGGCCGAGGCCGGCGACGGCGCCGTCATAAAGGTCGCGGAAGGCCGGGTCGATCACCACATGCACGCCGGTGACCTGGGGATGGCGCAGGAAAGCCTGCACCGTGCGGCGCAGGACGGGCCGGCCGCCGAGGTCGAGATACTGCTTGGGGCGCTCGGCGCCGAAACGCTGGCCGCTGCCGGCGGCGACGATCAGCGCGATGCAGGAAGGCATGGGACGGATCCGCACAGAGTGGGCTATATGTGTTCGGCGCTTGACGGACGCGCGGCGGAGCCTAGCCTGTCGCCGCGCGTCCGCCAAGAGCGCCAGGGCCTGAAAGCACAGGGCATGTCTCAGAACATCGTTTACAGCCTGACGGCGTTGATCGCGCTGCTGCCGGCCTCGATCTATCCCTACCGCCGCATCGCGGGGCAGGGGGGCGAGGGCCGTTCGCCCTTTTTCTGGGGCGCCCTGCTGCTGGCCTCCATCGGGCCGGCGCTGTGGTCGCTGACCCAGATCGCCGGGCGGTGGCACACCGGGTTGTCCACGGCGCTGTGGGTGACCATCACGGCCTGCATGCTGATCTTCACGGGGCTCAGCCTCGCCACCCGCTCGGCGTGGCGGCTGTCGCCGCTGCTGCTGCCCTATCTGCTGCTGGTCGGGGCGGTCGCAACGCTGACCCAGCAGGCCCCCGCGCCGGTGCTGCGCGGCGGTGCGCCGGGCCTGTGGATCGACCTGCACATCGCCATTTCCGTGGTCACCTACGCGCTGCTGACGCTGGGCGCGGTGGCCTCGCTGGGCTCCTTCCTTCAGGAACGCGCGCTGAAGACCAAGCGGCCGACGCCGTTGACCCGCTTCCTGCCGCCGGTGGCGGAGAGCGACCGGTTGCAGGTGCGGCTGCTGGGTGCGTCGGAGGCGGTGCTGGGCGCCGGGCTGGCCACCGGCATGGCCGTGCTCTACTACGAGCAGGGCGTGTTCCTGCGCCCGGATCACAAGACGCTGCTGTCGGTCGCCTCCTTCGTGGTGATCGGCGGGCTTCTGCTGGCCCACGCGCGGATCGGGATGCGCGGGCGCAAGGCGGCGCGCGTCGTGCTGATCGCCTATCTGCTGCTGACCCTCGCCTATCCCGGCGTGAAGTTCGTCACCGACGTTCTTCGCGGTTGACGGGAACGCAGGGCAGCCTTCCGGTTGCACGCCGGCTGCGCGCTTGCAACATGCTGAATTGCTGTGCTACCCTGCACAAATTCTCATCATATCGTGAATATGCCCACTGTGTGGGCAGGTGAACATGGCCATACAGATCGGCTCCATCACGCTTGCTGGTCCGGTGATTCTCGCCCCCATGTCCGGGGTGAGCGATTTGCCGTTCCGCCGTCTCGTCAAGAAATCCGGATGCGGCCTCGTCGTCTCCGAGATGATCGCCAGTCAGGCGATGATCCGGGAAAACCGGCAAACCCTGCGCATGGTGCAGACGGAGCCGGAAGAATTCCCGATGTCGGTCCAGCTCGCCGGCTGCGAGCCGGAGGTGATGGCCGAGGCCGCCAAGCTGAACGAGGATCGCGGCGCGGCCATCGTGGACCTGAATTTCGGCTGCCCGGTGAAGAAAGTGGTCAACGGCAACGCCGGCTCGTCCCTGATGCGCGACGAGGTTCTGGCCGGCCGCATCCTGGAGGCGACCGCCCGGGCGGTGTCGATCCCGGTGACGCTGAAGATGCGCATGGGCTGGGATTTCGACTGCCTGAACGCGCCGACGCTCGCCCGCATCGCGGAGCAGAGCGGGATCAAGCTGGTCACCGTGCACGGGCGCACCCGCAACATGTTTTACAACGGCACCGCCGACTGGGCCTTCGTGCGCAAGGTGAAGGAGGAGGTGAGCATTCCCGTGGTCGTGAACGGCGACATCGACAGCTTCGACGCCGTGGACCGCGCGCTTGCCGAATCCGGCGCCGACGGCGTGATGATCGGGCGCGGCAGCTATGGGCGCCCCTGGTTCCCCGGTCAGGTCATGCATTATCTGCGCACCGGCGAGCGGCTGCCCGACCCGCCGTTGCAAGAGCAGCTGGACACGCTGCTGGAGCATTACGACGCCATGCTGTCGCATTACGGCGTGGAGGGCGGCCTGCGCGTCGCCCGCAAGCACATCTCCTGGTATTCCAACGGCTTGCGGAATTCCGCCGAGTTCCGCCAGGAGGTGAACCGCATGTCCGACCCCGAGGCGGTGCGCCGCTTCATCCGTGATTTCTACGCTCCGGCAATCGAAAGGATGGCCGCCTGATGGCCCGCTCTTCCGCCGCCACCACGATGCAGCGCCGAGCCTCCCGCCCGCCCTCGCTCCGGTCCGGCGGCATCGACCCGTCGGCGGTGCTGAGCGCGCTGCCCGACCCGGTGCTGGTCGTCGATGGGGCCGGAGAGATCCGTTACGTGAATCTGGAGGCGCAGCAGTTCTTCGACCTGTCCGCCACCATGATGGAAGGCATGCCGCTCGTCGATCTGCTGCCGCCCGACAGCCCGGTGATGGGGCTGATCGAGCAGGTGTTGCGCGGCAGCCTGCGCGTGTCGCAGGAAGGCGTCACCATCGACACGCCGCGCATCGGCCCGCATCAGGTCACCGTCCGGGTCACCGCCATGGGCGAGCCGTCTGACCATGTGCTGGTGACGATCAACGAACGCTCGATTGCCCGAAAAATCGACAACTCGCTGACGCACCGGCACGCGGCCCGCTCGGTCACCGCCATGGCGGCCATGCTGGCGCACGAGGTGAAGAACCCGCTGTCGGGCATCCGCGGCGCCGCGCAGCT
>JAEZID010000513.1 GCA_023416195.1 Pseudomonadota bacterium
TGCGGCCGGTCCGGCCCCGCATCCGCTCCCATTCCATTCGAGGGGATCCGAACGAAGGTCCCCGTCCGGGGGTCTCGTCCGGGGAGCCCCGTCGGAGGGGCCCATTCACGACCGGCGCCACCGCGCGCGTCGTCCCGACATCCTTCAGCACGTCGTCCAGCACGTCGGCCTGCTCGCCATGGCCGACGCGGTTCTGGTCATGCCCGGCGTCTTCGTGGACGCGCGCATGAGGATGGTCGCGCTGGCCTCCCCTGGAGGATCTGGCCCGAAACGGCGCCGCCCGCGACGATGAAGTCACTTGCGGTTGTCGGGGCCGGGACCGCATACTCCGGAACGCGTATGAACTTTTCTCCTCCGGCTTATGCCGGGCCTGGCGGATAACGGCAATGGATCACGCGATCCCGACTGCGGCGGAGCCTCCGGCGCCCCCGCCCTCTCGGCTTCGGCCCTTGCTGCTGGCCATCGTCGGCTCCATCGCCCTGTTCGGCATCGGTTTCTGGGGCGCGGTCACCTGGGCCGACCGCGAGGAGACGCTGCGCCACGCCCAGGAACAGACGCGCAGCGCGGCGCGCCTGTTGCAGGAACACGTCCGCCGCACCGTCGCCACCAGCGATCTCGTCCTCCAGCGGGTGCTCGACCGCGTGAAGCAGCGCGGGATGGACGGCATCAACCGCGACCGTGCCCTGTGGCAGGAAATGCGCGAGATGGCCGACGCCATCCCGGAGGTCGGGGCCATCTGGATCCTCGACGAGCGGGGCGTCGGCCTGCTCACCACCCGGCAGTACCCGGCCCCCGCGACCAACTCCGGCGACCGCCCCTATTTCCAGGCCCACCGCAACGGCGCCGACTTTCACGTCGGCGAACTGATCCAGGGCCGCCTGTCGGGCCGGGCCTCATTCACCGTCAGCCGGCGAATCGGCATGAACGGGCAGTTCCTCGGCATCACCCACGTCGCCGTGGACATCGACTATTTCCGCAGCATCTTCGAAAGCCTGGACATCGGCCGGCTGGGCACCATCGCGCTCCACCGCGAGGACGGCACGATGGTGGTCCGCTTCCCGGAGGTTGACTCGGCCCTCGGCGACGGTGTCGACGTGGTCGGGCGCGCCCGGTCGGCGCCCACCGGCACCTTCGAGGAGGTGTCGGCCGTCGATGGGGTGGAGCGGATCGTCTCCTTCAGCCGGGTGCCTTCCTTTCCCCTGGTGGCGCAGGTCGGCGTCGCCAAGGACGAGGTGCTGGAGGAATGGCGGGACCGCGCCTTCCGCAGCGGCGTTCTGGTCCTGCTGGCCGTGATCGCCTGCGCCGCCCTGGCGCTGGCCGCCGCGCGCAGCCAGACGCGGGAGGTGGACAGCCGCCGCCGGCTGGCCGCGGCCAACGCCGACCTCGACGCCACGGCGCGCAGCCTGGAACAGGCCAACCGCGCCTTCGCCGGGGCCAACCGGCGGCTGAACCTGATCCTGCAATCGGCCTCGGACGGCATCTGCGGGGTGGACCGCGACGGGCGCATCACCTTCGCCAACCCCGCCACCTGCACGATCACCGGCTATTCCCACGAGGAGCTGCTGGGGCGCAGCCTGCACGCGCTGCTGCACCACACCCGCGCCGACGGCAGCCCCTATCCCATCATCGATTGCCCGGTCTTCACCGTGCTGCGCATCGGCGACGCGCGCGGCGGGGCGGAGGACGTCTACTGGCACAAGGACGGGAGCGCCATTCCGGTGGAATACGCCGTCTCTCCCATGCTGGAGGACGGCCGGGTCGAGGGCGCGGTCGTCGTCTTCCACGAGATCGCCGAACGCAAGCGCGCCGAGGAGGCGATGCGCCAGGCCATGGACGTCGCCGAGGCGGCGAGCCGCGCCAAGAGCGAGTTCCTGGCCAACATGAGCCACGAGATCCGCACGCCGATGAACGCGATCCTCGGACTCGTCCACCTCATGCAGCAGACGGAGCTGTCGACGCGCCAGCGCGACTACGCGCAGAAGATCCGCACCTCGGCGCAATCGCTGCTCGGCATCCTCAACGACATCCTGGACTTCTCGAAGGTCGAGGCCGGCAAGCTGGACCTGGAGCGGGTGGACTTCCGCCTCGACGACCTGTTGCAGAACCTCGCGGTCATCGTCGGCGCCGCCGCCCAGGAGAAGGACATCGAGGTGCTGTTCTCGGTCGGGCCGGAGGTGCCGCTCGATCTCGTCGGCGATCCGCTGCGGCTTCAGCAGGTGCTCATCAACCTCGCCGGCAACGCCATCAAGTTCACCGACGCGGGCGAGGTGGTGGTATCCGTCCGCGCGACCGAGGTGACGGAGGACCGCGCGGCGCTGGTCTTCTCCATCCGCGACACCGGCATCGGCATCGCCCCCGAGCAGCGCGAGCGCCTGTTCCAGGCCTTCAGCCAGGCGGACAGCTCCACCACCCGCCGCTACGGCGGCACGGGGCTGGGGCTGGCCATCTGCACCCGGCTGGTGACGCTGATGGGCGGCGCCATGGACGTGGAGAGCGAGCCGGGCAAGGGCAGCAATTTCCACTTCACCGCCCTGTTCGGCCGTGGCGCCTGTTCGGCGGCCCGCCCGGCGCGCACCCGCCCGGTGCCGCGCGATCTCTCGCTTCTGGTGGTGGACGACAACCCGACCGCGCGGGAGGTGCTGGCCGGGCTGGCCGACAGCTTCGGCTGGCGCGTGGCGACCTGCAATTCCGGCCCCGCCGCCATCGCGGAGCTGGAACGCGCGACGGCCTCCGGCACGGCCTACGACATCGTGCTGATGGACTGGAAGATGCCGGGGATCGACGGCATCGAGACGACGCGGCGCATCCGCGACGACGGGCTGGTCCGGTCGCCGGTCATCATCGTCGTCACCGCCTTCGGGCGCGAGCGGGTGGGCAGCCTGTCCGCGGACCTGGGGCTCGGCGGTTTCCTGGTGAAGCCGGTCACCGCCTCCGCCCTGCTGGACGCCGTCACCGACGCCTACGCCCGCGCGGCGCGCGGCGAGGGGCCTTGCGCGCCGCTTCCGCTGAAGGCGCGTCCGCTCCCCAACCGCCCGCTGCTGGGCCGCCGCCTGCTGCTGGTCGAGGACAACGCCATCAGCCAGGAGGTGGCGCGCGAGATCCTGGAGCGCGCCGGCGCCCGCGTCACGCTGGCTGGCAACGGCCGCGAGGCCGTCGCGCGGGTGGAGGAGGCGGACCCGCCCTTCGACGCCGTGCTGATGGACGTGCAGATGCCGGAAATGGACGGTTTCGAGGCGACCCGGCTCTTGCGCGGCCGGCCCGCCGGGCGCGGCCTGCCGATCATCGCCATGACGGCCAGCGCGCTGCCCTCGGACAAGCAGCGTTGCCTGGACGGCGGCATGGACGATCACATCGCCAAGCCCATCGACGTGGAGCAGCTGTTCGAGGTGCTGACCCGCTGGGTCGGCCGCACGATGCTGGCCGCCGCCCCGCTTCCCGTCCCTGTTTCAGCGGCCGCATCCGGCCGTTTGCCGGATGCGCTGCCGGGCATCGACCTGAACGACGCGCTGCGCCGGCTGGACGGCGATGTCGACCTGTTCCGCAAGTTCGTCGGCGACTTCGCCCGCGCCTACGGCGGGGTGGCCGAATCGGTCGCGGAGGCGCTGGCGGCGGGCGACCTGCCGCGCGCCAAGGCGCTGGGCCATGAGCTGAAGAGCCTTGCCGGCAACATCGGCGCGCGGCGCCTGTCGTCCGCCGCCGACGCCTTGCAGGTCGCCGCCTACCGGAACGATCGGGCGATGGCGGAGGAGCAACTGCCCATCCTGCGCGCCGAGATGGCCGCCGTTCTGGAATCCGCCGCCCGCCTGTCCGAAACACCGCCGGCGGAACCGCCCCGCTCCCCGTCCGGGCTCGACCGCGACCGGCTGGTGCCGATGATCGACCGCTTCGCCCAACTGCTGCGCGACAGCAACTTCGCGGCGGCGGAGGATTTCGGCACGCTCGCCCCGGTGCTGGCCGACTGGATCGACCCCGCCACCATGAAGGCGCTGACCGGCGCCGTGGACAGCCTCGACTTTCCAAGGGCCTATGGGATCACGCAACGCCTTGCGCGCGATCTCGGCCTCGTCCTTCCGGCTTCGTGAACCGCCATGACCGAATCGCGCCCCAAAATCCTTGTCGTGGACGACATTCCGTCCAACGTCCATGTGCTGAGCCGCATCCTGAAGGACGACTACGACATCTACTTCGCGACCGACGGCGACAAGGCGCTGGAACTGGTGCAGAC
>JAEZID010000499.1 GCA_023416195.1 Pseudomonadota bacterium
CTGCGCCTATTTCGGCATCATCTGGGACGAGGCGGAGGAACTGGAGCGGCTGGCCGACCTGTCGCACCCGCGCGTGACCGTGGACACCGCCGGCCTGAACCCCAAGGCGACGGAGCTGGCGAACCGCTTGGCCGAAAGAATCCACGACCTGGACGACGGTGCGCTGGATAAGCTGCTGGGCGTGCTCGACGAGACGTTGGCCCGCTGCGGCCCGGCCCGCCGGCGCGCGGGCGGGCGGCGCCGATGAATCCCGTGGGATAAACCGTGGGATAAACCCCACCGGTAAGCCCCTTCAGGGTTGTGGGTTGATCGGTCGCACCCCAGGCTTTGATTACCGGACGTTTCAGGTCGATTTTGCACAAGATCAAGCTTATGTATGGACGTCGCCGCACGGGGAAGCCGGTCCCGGCGTGCGACCCATCGCGTTCCGGAAAGCTTGATGCCGCCTCGTCCCCATCCCCGTCCCCGCAGAATCGTTTCGTGACCGCCGAGACCGGAGCTTGGGCGCTGGACGATCACCGCCCGGAATCGCTCTTCCGCACCCTGTTCGAAAGCGCGTCGGTCGGCATGGTCCTGGCCGGACCGGACGGCACCATCCTGGCCGCGAACGCCACCTTCGCCACCATGCTGGGCTGCACGCCGGAAAGCCTTGCCGGCCGGCCGGTGGCCGACATCACCCACCCCGAGGATTGGGCGTGGGAGGGCGAGCGTTTCGCCCGCGTCGTCCAGAGCGGGGCGGCGCCCGCCCCGTTCGAGAAGCGTTTCCTGCGCGCCGACGGCGCGGTGGTGCGCGCCACCATCCGGCCTTCGCTGCTGCGCGATCCGGACGGGCGGCTCCGTGCGGTCGCCGCCGTGATCGAGGACGTCACCTCCACCCGCCTGGCGGAGGAGGAGCTTCAGCGCAGCGAGGCGCACAACCGCGCCATCGTCGAACAGGCGGTCGAGGCCATCCTGACCGTGGACCGGCGCGGCACCATCATCAGCGTCAACCGGGCGACCGAAACGCTGCTCGGCTATCGCCCCGACGAGCTGGTCGGCCAGCACATCCAAACGCTGATGCCGCCGGACGAGGCGGCGCGGCACGGCCAGTACATGCACCGCTACATGACCACGGGGGAAAAGCGCGTCATCGGCATCGGGCGCGAGGTCACGGCGCGGCGGCGCGACGGCACCGATTTCCCGGCCTGGCTATCGCTGTCGGACATCGACCTGCCGGGCTTCCAGGTCTTCGTCGCCATGCTGCGCGACATGAGCGACACCAAGGCGGCCGAGCTGGCGCTGATCGAGGCGAAGGAGGCGGCGGAGCTGGCCAACCGCGCCAAGACCGCCTTCCTGGCGAACATGAGCCACGAGCTGCGCACCCCGCTGAACGGCATCCTGGGCTTCGCCGACGTGATCCACCAGCAGATGCTGGGATCGCTGGAAAACCCGATGTATCTGACCTACGTGGCCGAGATCAAACGGTCGGGCGAACTGCTGCTCGCCAACATCAACGACCTGCTGGAGATGGCCACCATCGAGGCCGGCCGCGTCGATCTGGAGGAATCGCTCTGCGATTTCCGCGACGTGGTGGTGTCCTGCCTGCGCCTCGTCGCCAAGCGGGCGGAGCGCGGCAAGCTGCGGGTCGAGGCCGACATCGCGGCGGAGCTGCCGCCCCTGCTGGCCGACCCGCGCGCGCTGAAACAGGTTCTGCTGCATCTGCTGTCCAACGCCATCAAGTTCACGCCGGAGGGCGGGCGCATCGGCGTGTCGGCCCGCGTGGACAGCCGGGGCGGCCTGGTGGCGGAGGTGTTCGACAGCGGCCTCGGCATCCCCGAGGACCGGCTGGAGACCGTCTTCCAGCCCTTCGTCCAGGGCGACGCCACGCTGGCCCGCCGGCACGAGGGCATCGGCCTCGGCCTGTCCATCGCCAAGTCGCTGGTCGAGCAGCACGGCGGCCGGCTGGAGATCCGCTCGCAGGAGGGCTCCGGCACGTCGGTCATCATTCATCTGCCCAAGGAGCGCTTCGTCGCCGACTGGTGACGGACCCGTCTGGAGACGAGCACCCCCCAATGAAGAAACTTATTCCCTTGGCCGACGCCGTCGCGCTGATCCCCGACGGCGCCTCGCTTCTGATCGGCGGTTTCATGGGCGTCGGCAGCCCGCACCGCGTGATCGACGAACTGGTCCGCCAGCGCAAGCGCGACCTGACCGTCATCGGCAACGACACCGCGCGCCCCGGCGTCGGGATCGGCAGGCTGGTGGTGGAAAAACTGGTCCGCAAGGTCGTCACCAGCCACATCGGCCTGAACCCCGAAACCCAGCGCCAGATGATCGTCGGCGAGATCGAGATGGAGCTGGTTCCCCAGGGCACCCTGGCCGAGCGTGTCCGCGCCGGCGGCGTCGGCCTCGGCGGCGTGCTGACCCCGACCGGCGTCGGCACCACCGTGGAAGAGGGCAAGCAGACCGTCGAGATCGACGGCCGGATCTTCCTGCTGGAACGGCCGATCAAGGCCGATTTCGCCCTGATCGGGGCGAAGCAGGCGGACTATTACGGCAATCTCACCTACGCGCTGACCGCCCGCAATTTCAACCCGCTGATGGCGATGGCCGCGACCACCGTGATCGCCGAAGCCGAGGACATCGTGCCGCTGGGCTGCATCCCGCCGGACGCGGTCGTCACCCCGTCGATCCTCGTTGACCACGTCATCGCCAAGGAGGCGCGCCGCCATGGATGAGAAAACCCTGATCGCCCGGCGCGTCGCCCTGGAACTGGCCGACGGCGACCTCGTCAACCTCGGCATCGGCCTGCCGACGCTGGTCGCCCGCTACATCCCCGCCGGCCGGCACGTCTTCTTCCAGTCGGAGAACGGCATCGTCGGCATGTCCGGCCCCATCGCGGGCGCGGAGAACCCCGACCTGACCGACGCCGGCGGCAACCCGATCAGCGCCCTGCCCGGCGCCGCCTCCTTCGACAGCGCCATGTCTTTCGGCCTGATCCGCGGCGGCCACCTGGACATCACCGTGCTGGGCGGCCTTCAGGTCGATGAGGAAGGCCGCCTCGCCAACTGGATGGTGCCCGGCAAGATGGTGCCCGGCATGGGCGGCGCCATGGATCTCGTCACCGGGGCCAAACGCGTCATCGTCGCCATGCAGCACAGCGCCAAAGGCGAGTCCAAGATCGTCAAGCGCTGCACCCTGCCCCTGACCTCGGTCCGCCGCGTCAACCTCGTGGTGACCGACATGGCCGTGATCGAGCCGACCGACAAGGGTCTCGTCCTGCGTGAGGTGGCGCCGGGCGTCAGTGTTCAGGACGTGCTGAAGGCCACCGAGGCGGAGCTGATCGTCCCGGCCAACGTGCCGGAGATGGCACTCGCGGCGTGAGAGTTCGTGGGAGGGCCCCGCCCTCCCACACTCACCGGCCAAGGGCCGAACGGCCCTTGGAACCCTATGAATGGGCTGAAAGGTCCGCGAGGCCTTTGGTCATCACATGGGTGCGGACGCGTTCCAGAACGCCCAACAAAGCGTCGACGGACTCATAAGCTCTGTTCAGGCGTTCGACTTGGATGCCGGGTTCGCGCGGATATTCGTGAGCCAGCGTGTTGCGCAGGTCCCGAAGCTCACGCCATCCGGCGGCGGATTCGATGATCCCCCACTTTTCCAGCAGGTTCGACACGTCGCGCGGTGTCTTGCCCGACAGATCCACGTCTTCAAGGAGCAGAAGCCCGCGAAGGACCTGGGAATCCAAAATGTCCTGAAGATTCTCGAACCGCTTGATGAAAGCGTCGAGGTGGGTGCGCTTGATGTCGGAGAGAGCCTCCATACGAGCGGGATCGAGCGGCATCAGAGGCCGAAGCTCATCCTGCGAACGCCGGAGCCTGCGCGCGATGGCCTGAACCGACGCGAAGTTCTCGACAAACAACCGGGCAACGGTTGAGGAAGCGGTCACAGCCTTATCCCCGTCTCACGCGCGATTTCCACAATCGACGCCGGAGAACGGCCCCGCCCATGCAGAACCACGTCGATCTTCTGTTCGCCGATGCGGTCTTCCAGCCGGTGCCTGAAATCGCATTCCTTGCGGAAGGTCGCCTGATCGGGCTCGACCTCCAGATACAGGTCGATGTCCCCGCCGCGCTTGGCATCGTCCACACGGGAACCGAACAGCCGCACGGCGGCATCCGGCCCAAACACCTCGACGGCCGTCTGCTTGATCGCGGCAATCTCGTCAGCGGTCAAACGCATCGCAATCACCGGGTTCCAAGGGCCTCCCGGCCCTTGGCAGGGAGCGCGAGGGACGGCGTCCCTCGCACCTTTCACCTTACAGGATGAACTTCGACAGATCCGCGTTCTTCGCCAGACCGCCGACCTGTTCACGGACGTAGGTTGCGTCAATCGTGATGGTCTGGCCGGGCTTGTCGCTGGCGGTGAAGCTGATCTCCTCCAGCAGGCGTTCCAGCACCGTGTGCAGGCGGCGGGCGCCGATGTTCTCGACCGTGGCGTTGATGTCGGCGGCCAGCCGCGCCA
>JAEZID010000575.1 GCA_023416195.1 Pseudomonadota bacterium
TCAGCCGCAAGCGCAAGCTGCTGGACAAGCAGAAGGAAGGCAAGAAGCGCATGCGGCAGTTCGGCCAGGTCGAAATCCCGCAGAGCGCCTTCATCGCCGCCCTCAAGATGGGCGACGAGTAAACGCCCGCGACCCGGTATTGCTACGCAAGGAAAAGGGGGCCGCCGGCCCCCTTTTCAATTTCCCCAGGCCAGGGCCGCCGGCCCTGGACCCGGATGCATTGGTACTCCCGCATCGCGTGTGCTAAAGTCCCGCAAGTTCGCACACACGCATGTCGCATGGTACGCCAGACCCCTCCCAAACCTTCCATTCTCGACACGCTGGCGTTGGCCAAAATTGTGGATGGGAGAAAGGTTTGGCGGAACGTGGATGGAACCCGATATTACACATGGGACGCCCTCCACGGCGAAGTTGAGGTGTTCGACCGTCGTGGATACCATCTCGGCGCGGTCGAGCCGGTTACCGGCCTGTTCCTGAAAGGTCCGGTGCAAGGGAGGCGGTTGAATGTACAGTGACGCGGCTCTATTCATCGACCTGTGCCTCGCCGGCAAAGTCCAGCCGGACGACATTGATGACTTCGTCGCGGCATGGCATGACGGTGCATCGTCGAAGGACATTTGGGACTTCCTCGGCATGTCCCGAGACGAATACGGCCGTTGGATGCAGGATCCGACCACCCTCACCGACATTCTCGACGAACGGCGGTCGGGCTTTTCGTCACAACGGCCAATTTAGGGCGCCCCCGGCACCGCCTCAGCGGCGCTTGCGGGTCCGTTTGACCGCGTACATGGACTGGTCGGCGCGCTCCAGCAGCACGTCCAGTTCCTCGCCGTCGTCGGGGAACACCGCCGTCCCGATGCTGGCGTCGAGCGGCAGAGGCTGATCCTCGAAATGGAAGGGCGAACGGATCTCCTCGGCGATCCGCTTGGCGAGAAGGTCGGCGCTTTGCCGGTCCTCGATGTCGGGCAGGATGATGCCGAACTCGTCGCCGCCCAGCCGCGCGGCAGTGTCCGACTGCCGCACGGAGCGCCCGATGCGCGAGGCCAGTTCGCGGATCGCCGCATCGCCCGCCCGGTGGCCGTGGGTATCGTTGATGGGCTTCAATCCATCCATGTCCAGGTTGAGGATGCCGACCTGCTTGGATTTCCGGCGGGCGAGCGCCAGCCCTTGGCGCAGGCGGTCGTAGAACAGCGCCCGGTTGGCCAGCCCGGTGAGCGCGTCGTGAGTCGCGCGGTGGTAGAGTTCGTTCGTCTCGTACTGCGCGGAATGGAACATGGCGGCCGCGATCAGCCCGGACATCAGTTCCAGAACGCTCAAATGCTGCTCGGCGAAGGCCACCGGCTGGGGCGAGGCGATCTTCAGGACGCCGACGACGTTCTTTGCATGGATCAGCGGGGCCACGACCATCGACCGCAGCCCGACCTTGCGGCAGGCGTCCCGATCGACGCGGTCGTCGGCTTCGGAATCCTCGCAGTGCAGGATCCGTCCCTGCTCGACGCACATGCCGGACAGGCTTCCGACCCGGTTCAGCCGCAGCCCCAACTGCGGGGCCGCCATGCCGACGGCGGCGCGGTAGACCATCTCCTCGTCCTCGGCCAGCTCGACGATGGCGCCGGCCGCCCCCGTCAGGTGCTGGACGCGATCCGCGACGAATTCCATCACCGCGCCGAGGTCGTGTCCCAGCTGGGCGACTTCGGTCTGGGCCTTGATGATTTCCATGAGAACGGAGGGATCAAGGGGCGCGGGGGAGGCCGTGTCCATCATAGCGTCAATTCTCCGTTCACCGCGTTGCAATGAAGATCGGCCGTTCGCCACGGCCATCAATAAATTTGTAGACAAATTCGCCGGAATATTGCGGCTTCCCATCGCATTGTCAAAGAGCGTTTCCCCGCAACCGCATTCCGGCGCGGACCTGCGACCTTCTGCCCGATCCGGGCCAGCGTTCGAAAATTGTCCGATGACTCCTCCGCTCGGATCCCCTATCACTCCGGCTGGCTTTCAAGCGGATGTTTTCCCGTGTCGCGATCCGTCACGTCCGGCCTGTGCGCCGTCATCCTCGCCGGCCTCGCCGCAGGCTGCTCCCCCAGCTACTCCCCGGCCACCTACTCCGCCACCGCGGTTCAGCAGGCGAACAAGGTGGAGCGTGCGGTGGTCATCGGCTTCCGCCAGGTGCAGATCAGCGCCACCGGAACGGTCGGCGCGGTCACCGGCGGCGCGGCCGGCGGCGTCCTCGGGTCGCAGTCCAACCAGTTCGGCATCAACTCCGCGCTGGGCGCGGTCGGCGGCACGGCCATCGGCAGCCTGCTCGGCACGTCCATCGAACATGTGACCGGCGACACCACGGGTTGGGAATACATCGTCCGCAAGCCCGACGGCGACCTGCTGTCGGTGACCCAGCGGGAAGAAGCCCCGATCCCCGTCGGCCAGAAGGTGCTGGTCATCACCGGCAGCCAAGCCCGCATCGTCGCCGACTACTCGGTCCAGCCGGACCCGGAGCCCACCAAGGACGGGGCCAAGGACACGCCGAAAGCCGACGAGAAAAAGCCGGACGAGAAGAAGCCCGACGAGACGATCGAGGCGAAGGAACTCCCCGCCCCGCCGCCGGGCGATGCCGTTCCCCCGCCGGCTCCCGCCGCGCCCCCGGCCCCCCAACCGCCGGATGTCCCGGCCGAGGCATCCACCTGACGGGGGGTCACCCCACGCCCACCACGATCAGCAGCCCCATCGCCACCGGCAACGCCGGCATATAGGCCAGTCGGAACCGCCAATTCTTTTCCTCGACCCGCGCCGGGGCAGGCCCCCGCCGGTTCGTCCGCCCCGCCTCCAGAACCACACGCGTCATCGCGCCCAACACACCCATAACACACCCTCCGTTTCGTGAAGGGCACCCTGCGCCCGTTGGAAAAATCTTTGAAACGAATAGGCTTTATGAGGATCATCACAAATCGTGATGATGGTTTGCCTGGAACGGCCAGCCCCGCGTTGAGCGGCAAACGCCGCTCTGCCCGACACATCAGCCCGACACCTTTGATAGAATGCCCCCATGCCGGCCAACCTCGACACCGACCTGTTGCGCGCCTTTGTCGCCGTCGCCGACGCGCGGAGCTTCACGCGCGCGGGCGAGTTGCTTTTCCGCACCCAGGCCGCCGTCAGCCAGCAGGTGCGCCGGCTGGAGGAGGTCGTCGGCAAGCGCGTGTTCGAACGCGACACCAAGGGCGTCCGCCTGACCCGCGACGGCGAGGTCCTGCTGACCTACGCCCGGCGCATGCTGACGCTGAACGACGAGGTCATGTCCCTGATGCAGCGGCCGGTCCTGGCGACCACGGTGCGCATCGGCACGCCGGACGACTACGCCACCATGCTGCTGCCCGACGTGCTGGCGCGCTTCGCGGCCTCCTACCCCGAGGTGCCGGTGGAGGTGATCTGCGACAACAGCCCCGATCTGGTGGCCGAAATCGACAAGGGCCGCTACGACCTCGCCCTGGTCACCCGCCACCCCGACACCAAGAGCGGCGAGCTGGTGCGGCGCGAACCGATCGCCTGGGTGGCGCCTCCGCACGGCGCCATCGAACGGGAAGACCCGCTGCCGCTGGCCCTCTTCCCCAAGGGCTGCGTCGTGCGCGACCTTGCCGTCGCGGCGCTTGAGGGGATCGGGCGCGACTGGCGCGCCGCCTTCATCAGCAAAAGCGTGGTCGCGGTGCATGGCGCCATCCTGGGCGGCCTTGGCGTGACGGCGATGGAGGTCTGCACCGTGCCGCCGGCCCTGCGCCGCATCGGCCGGGCGGAGGGCTTCCCCGACCTGCCGGACATCGACATCGCCCTGCACCGCGCCCCCGGCATGGCGGCCAAGCCCGTGCGCCTGCTGGCCGAGGCCATCCACGACCTGCTCGGCCACCCGGCCACGATATGAGCAAGGCGCATAGCTCCCCCGGCCCCACCACCCCCGCATCGCCGGGTTGCCCGAAGACCGCCCGCCGAGTCACAATGGGCGGCAGCTCCAAAGGGTTACCGCCATGGCCAGGACTCCCGGGATCGGCACGCGCGTCCGTGCATCCGCTCTGAAGGCGACCGCTCTGCGGTTCGCCCTGGCCGTGGCCACGCTGTGGTTCTCGCCCGGCGTTCACGCGCAAAGCCCCGTCGCCATCGGCGCGCCGCTGACCGGCGAGGTGGTGCTGAACCGCGACGTGGAGGTGCGCATCGGCCCCGGCGAGGGTTCCCGCATCATCATGACGCTGACGCGGGGCAAGGCGCTGAACGCGCTGGGCACGCCGCGCGGCACCGCCTGGACGGAGGTCGCCATCGGCGGCCAGCCCATCGGCTACGTCCCGGCCGACTCGCTCGACCCCGCGCTGATGGTGGCGCGGCCGGTCACCCGGAACGCCGCGCCCAAACCCGCCAACGCCGGGGAGCAGGCGGCCCCCCACCGCAACGCCGCCGTGGTGCCCCGCGCCTCGTGGGAGATCGCCGCCCAGGTGCCGGCGCAGGGCTACGTCGTCGCCACCCAGAACATCCCCGCCACCGAAATCCTCGACAGCAAGAAGCGCAAGAGCTTCACGCTGCGCAAGGGCGACGTGGTCGGCATCATCGACACGGCCAACGGCCGCGCCACGCTGGCGATGCCCGGCCGCTCCAAGGCGGTGGCGACGGTGGAGGGGCTGGCCGGCGTGGTCGCGCCCTACCCGCTGCCCGGCATGCCGCCGATCGAGCCGGGGCCGCTCTACGCCGCCAAGCTCGGCGAGTATGTCAGCCACGCCGAGGGGCTGCGCGCCTGGAGGGAGTTCACGGCCGGGGCCGGCGCCGCCTACCGCGACCTGCCGCCGATGGTCTGGCCGGTGTTCCGGGGCACCCGGACCATCTACGAGATGGGGATCGGCCCCTTCTCCCGCACCCAGGTGGACAACGCCTGCGGCGTGCTGGCCCAGCGTGGGCGCGACTGCTGGGTGATCGAACTGGACACCTTCTGATCCCGTCGAGGTTTTTTCCAAGACGATCACGCAGCCGCGACGTGCTAAGCTCTTGCCTTCCGCTTCCCGCCGGTTCGCAACGGGCCTTCGCCATGACCAACGCCGCCATAAGCAAAGCCGACGAGAGCAACGCCGACGACGAATTCCTCTTCCTCGACGACCAGGAGAACGACGGCGAGTCCGCATCGTCGGGGCCGGCGAACCGCTGGAAGATGATGATCGTGGACGACGAGCCGGAGGTGCACTCCATCACCAAGCTCGTCCTGGCCGACTTCGCCTACAAGGGCCGCCCGGCGCACTTCATCTCCGCCTATTCGGCGGCGGAGGCGCGCGGGATCCTGGCCCGCGAGGACGACATCGCCATCATCCTGCTGGACGTGGTGATGGAAACCGACGACGCCGGCCTGAAGCTGGTCCACCACATCCGGGAAGAGCTGAAGAACCGCCACGTCCGCATCATCCTGCGCACCGGCCAGCCGGGGCAGGCGCCGGAACGGGCGGTGATCCTCGACTACGACATCAACGACTACAAGGCGAAGACCCAGCTCACCGCCCAGCAGCTGTTCACCACCACGGTCGCCGCACTCCGGTCCTACGAGGACATCATGGCGATCGAGATGAACCGGCGCGGGCTGGAGAAGATCATCGAGGCGTCCTCCTCCCTGTTCCAGGCCCGTTCGATGAAGCTGTTCGCGGCGGGCGTGCTGACCCAGCTGTCCGGCATCCTCGGCGTCGGGCCGGACGCCATCCTGTGCGTGCAGCGCGGGCCGGTGATGGGCGGCGCCAAGGACGGGCTGTATGTGCTGGCCGGTTCCGGCCGCTACGAGGCCCTGATCAACGAGCCGGCGGCCGAGCATGTGGACCCGCAGGTTCTGGCCGCCGTCCAGCGTTGCCTGGAGACGCGGTCGAACCAGTACGACACCGACCACTGCACGCTCTACATACGCACGCCGAACGACCGGGAGAACGTGGTCTATCTGCGTTCCGACCGCCCCCTGTCGGAGCTGGACCGCAACCTGATCGAAGTGTTCTGCCGCAAGATCTCGGTCGGCTTCGACAACCTGCACCTCCACGAGCAGCTGCGCCGCGCCCAGGAAAGCACGCTGATCGCCATGGCCGATCTGGCCGAATTGAGGGCCGAACCAAGCCATTCGTCCGAGCCGGCCGAACCGTCCCTGCGCATCGCCGCCCTGGCCGAGCGGACCGCCCGCCGCCTGCATGACGAGAACCGCTTTCGCGAGACCATCGACGAACCCTTTCTGGAGATGGTCGGGCTGGCGGCGATCCTGCACGACGTCGGCAACGCCACGGTCGATCCCGCCATCCTCGGCAAGGCCGGCCCCCTGACGCCGGAGGAGCGGGCCGCCATGCAAACCCACAGCGTCAAGGGCGGGGAGCTGCTGCACCGCGCCAGCCGCCACGCCGAAAGCCGCACCTACCTGCATCTCGGCGCGGAGATCGCCCGCAGCCATCACGAGAACTGGGACGGCACCGGCTATCC
>JAEZID010000594.1 GCA_023416195.1 Pseudomonadota bacterium
AAGGGCGAGACCCAGCTGCTCGTCCAGACCGGTGCGAACGTGCGTGAGCCGTCGAACCGTCGCGCGCAGATCCTCATCCGCGTGAAGTGATCCGGCGGACGGCCGGGCCTGCGGGAACGGCTGTCAACCGAGGGTTCAGGAAAGGGCGTCGCATCCGCGGCGCCCTTTTCGCATGCGCGCTCCTCGGGCAGAATGGCCGCCTCGCACAAGGGGTGCCATGCCGGTCGCCGTCATCATTCCCACGCTGAACGCCGCATCGCCGCTGCCGGCCACGCTGGCCGCGCTGGACGGCTTTGGAAGCGTCGTGGTGGCGGACGGCGGATCGACGGACGGCACCCGCGATCTGGCGCGCGCGGCCGGCGCGCTGGTGCTGAAGGCGCCGCGCGGGCGCGGGCCGCAGTTGGCCGCCGGGGCTGCGGCGACGGATGCGCCGTGGCTGCTGTTCCTGCACGCCGACACCCGCCTCGGAGTCGGCTGGCGCGACGCGGTGGAGCGCTTCGTCGTGGAACCGGGAAACGCGAATCGTGCCGGCTATTTCCGCCTGCGCTTCGCCAGCGAGCACCCGGCGGCGCGGCGCGTCGAGCGGCTGGCCGCATGGCGGGCGCGGATAATTGGATTGCCCTACGGCGACCAGGGATTGCTGATCGCGCGGAGCCTCTACGAGGCGCTTGGCGGCTATCGCCCGCTGCCGCTGATGGAGGATGTGGACTTCGCCCGCCGCATCGGGCGCGATCGGCTGGTGGAACTGCCGGCGGAGGCCGTCACGTCGGCCACCCGGTACGAGCGGGACGGCTGGTGGGCGCGTCCGGCGCGCAATCTGGCCTGCCTGTCACTCTACTTTGCCGGCGTGCCACCCCGGCTGATCAAGCGGATGTACGGATGAGGCGCCGCAACCACCTGATCGTTTTCGCCCGTCCACCCAGGCTCGGGCGCGGCAAGCGGCGACTCGCCGCCGGGATCGGGGCCGTGGCGGCGTGGCGGTTCTACCGGACGGTGCTGGCTGGCCTGCTGCGGCGGCTGGATCGCGATCCGCGCTGGGTGCTGTGGCTGGCCGTCACGCCGGACCGTGCCGTGCACCAACGCGGCTGGCCGAACCGGCATAAGGGGCGAATGGTCGGGCAGGGGAGTGGTCACCTCGGCCGGCGCATGGCCCGCGTCATGGCCGGGCGACCGCCGGGGCCGGTGGTGCTGGTCGGCAGCGACATTCCCGACATCCGGCCGAATCACATCGCCGAAGCGTTCCGCCTGTTGGGGCGGCACGACGTCCTGTTCGGTCCGGCCGGAGATGGTGGTTATTGGCTGGTCGGCGCGCGCCGCACCGCCGCCCTGCCGGCCGGCCTATTCGAGGGCGTGCGCTGGTCCACCCGGCACACCTTGGCCGACACGCTGGCCAGCCTGCCGAGCGGCGCCTCCGTGGGGTTCGCCGCGATCCTGGACGACGTGGACGATGCCGACTCCTACCGCCGCTGGCGGGTGCTCACGCAGGTTTGAGCGGGGCGGGGCTTGCCGGGATCGGTCGGGGGCCGTCATCTTGGGGCAAAGCAATCGGGAATCCGCCATGCGCCTCGTGTGTCGTCTGCTGGTCACGCTCCTCCTGCTGGCCGCCGGTCCGGCCGCCGCGCAATCCTGGTCGGAGATCGCGGACAAGGCGCGCGGGCAGACCGTCTACTTCAACGCCTGGGGCGGCTCGACCAAGGCCAACGACTACATCGCCTGGGTCGCGGAGCAGGTGAAGGCCCGCCATGGAATCGAGCTTCGCCATGTGAAGGTGACGGACATCGCCGAAACGGTCTCCCGCATCCTGGCCGAAAAATCGGCCGGGCGGGTGGAAGGTGGCTCCGCCGACCTGCTGTGGATCAACGGCGAGAATTTCGCCGCGATGAAGGCCAACGGCCTGCTCCATGGCCCCTTCACGCAGATGTTGCCGAACATGGCGCTGGTGGACACGGCGGGGAAGCCGACCACGGTGGACTTCACCGTGCCGGTGGACGGCTACGAGGCGCCCTGGTCCATGGCGCAGCTGGTGTTCGTGCGCGACACCGCCGTCCTGCCGGACCCGCCGACCAGCATCCCGGCGCTGCTGGAGTGGGCCAAGGCCAACCCCGGCCGCTTCACCTACCCGCAGCCGCCGAACTTCCTCGGCACGACCTTTCTGAAGCAGGCGCTGATCGCCCTGACCGACGACCCCACGGCGCTGACGAAGCCCGTCGAATTGGCGGCGTTCGAGCGGGTGACGGCGCGGCTCTGGCCCTACCTCGACGCGCTGCACCCGCTGCTGTGGCGGCAGGGCCGCGTCTTCCCGGCCAACGGGCCGGACCAGCGCCGCCTGCTGAACGACGGGGAAATCGACCTCTCGCTGGCCTTCAGCGCCCTGGAGGCGGCGAGCGCCATCGAATCCGGCCTTCTGCCGGCAACGGCGCGGGTCTACACGCTGGAGGGTGGCACCATCGGGAACGCGAACTTCGTCGCGATTCCCTTCAACGCTCGCGCCAAGGAGGCGGCGATGGTCGTCGCCGACTTCCTGCTGTCGCCGGAGGCACAGGCGCGCAAGCTCGACCCGCGTTCCTGGGGCGCCGACACGGTGCTGGACCTGGACAAGCTGTCCGCCGACCAGCGCGCGCTGTTCGACGCGGTGCCGAAGCATCCCGCCGCCCCGGCGCCCGGCTCGCTCGGCCCCGCCCTGCCGGAACCGCACCCGACCTGGATGGAGCGCATCGAGAAGGAG
>JAEZID010000595.1 GCA_023416195.1 Pseudomonadota bacterium
CGTCCTGGGCGCAGTCCTTCGTCGCCTGCGACACCTACATCGACGGCCTGTCGCACACCGCCTTCGACACGATGTTCTGGGAAGCGCCGATCCTGCGGCGGCTGGTCCAGGCGACGCCCGACGGGGCCGTGTTCTTTTGCGGCAACTCCATGGCCGTCCGCGACGCCGACAGCTTCTCCGGCCGGACCGACACCCGGCTGCGTCTGTTCGCCAACCGCGGCGTGAACGGCATCGACGGTTCCATCGGCACGCTGGTCGGCGTTGCGGCGGCGCAACGCCCGGTGAAGACCCTGTCGGTCATCGGCGACATGGCCTTCTCGCACGACGTGGGCAGCCTGCAACTCGCCGGCGACCTGAACATCGTGCTGGTTGTCCTGAACAACGGCGGCGGCGCAATCTTCGAATATCTGCCGATGTCGAAGACGCCGGAAGCCATGGACTTCATCGCGCCTCCGACGCTGAACATCACGCTCGCGGCGCAGGCCGCCGGCTGGCGGACGTGGCGGGCCGCCGATCTGGCGGACTTCAACGGCGCGCTGGAGGAGGCGATGGCGGCCAGCGGCCCCTGCCTGATCGAGGCGGTCATCGACCGCAAGGAGAGCGTGCGCCAGCATAAACTCTTCTGGGGAGCCGCCGACGGCATCAACGCGATCATCCGGCTGCGCGGGCCCGAGGGCATGGCCATCACCTTCGGCGTCCCGCAGGTCACCGAAGCCGACAAGTCGAACGTCGAGTTCGACCTGAACGTTCAAGACTGATCGCGCGACGCGGACTCCATGGACGGCCATCAATCCGAGAAAGCGCGCGAGGCGGGGGAACATCACGAGGCCGGGGTCGCGTCCCCCGCCCCGCCCGCGCCTCCCCCGATCCTGCTGCGGGAACGGGCGGCGATCTTTCTCCTGGGGTTCGCGGCGTTCCTGCCCCTCTACGCGCCGCAATCGGTCCTGCCGCAGCTGGCCAGCAGCTTCTCGGCCAGCCCGGCGGAGACGGGGGCGGTGATCGGTGCGACGACGCTGGCGGTCGCCCTGTCGGCGCCGCTGGCCGGACCGCTGACCGACCGCTTCGGCCGCAAGCGCTCCATGCTGACGGCCATCTCCATCCTGGTGCCGCTGACGCTTCTCCTGACGCTGTGCGGCAGCTTGAACGAGCTGCTGGCCGTCCGCTTCACCCAGGGCATCGTGCTGCCGGCGCTGTTCACCGGCGCGGTCGCCTACATCGGCACCCGCTGGGAAGGGGCGCGCGGCGCGTCGGTCACCGGCATGTTCGTGACCGGATCGGCCATCGGCGGGTTCGCGGGCCGGTTCGTCGCCGGCCTGCTCGCCGATCTCACCGGATGGCAGAGCGGCTTCGCGGCCTTGGCCGTGGTCTCCGCCCTGTGCGCGGTCTTCGTCGCGCTCTGGCTGACGCCGGACGCGGCGCGCCCGACCGGCTCGATCCTGTCCAACCTCCGGGGCATGCGGGAGCATCTCCGCGACGGCCGGATCCGGGCCGTGAGCCTGTGCGGCGGCACCGTCCTGTTCTCGATGACCGCCTGCCTGTCCTATCTCGGGTTCCATCTGGCGGCCCCGCCCTTCGACCTGACGGCGGCGGGCATCGGCCTCGTCTTCCTGGTCTATCCGCTCAGCGCGACCGCCCCGCTCGTCAACAGCTGGCTGCTGCGCACATTGGGGACGGGCAATGCCTACCGCGCGGCCTTCGGCGTTTGCGCGACCGGACAGTTGCTTCTTCTTCTGCCTCATCTCGCGGCCGTGGTCGCGGGAACCGGCATTTTTCTCGGCGGCGTGTTCCTCTGCCAGTCGCTGGCGCTCGGCTATGTGGGCCGGGTGGCGACGACGAACAAAGGCGCGGCCGCCGGCCTTTACGTTTGCTGCTTCTACCTCGGCGGCAGCCTTGGCGCCGTAGCGCCCGGTCTTCTGTGGAACACCGCAGGGTGGCCCGGATGCGTGGCCCTGGTTCTTGCCGCCCTTTCAACGGGCGCCCTCATTTCCCTGGCGATGCGCGAGGGGAGTCGCACCGCCGCGGATCCGGCCTGAGCTTCAGCGCTGAAAGCGCCCTGTCCAACCCTCCCCTTCGAATGAAGAGAGCGTCATGGCCTATTTCACGAAACAGCGGCAGAGCACCGCCGACGCCACCGCAGGCCGCAGGCTGAACCTCTGCGGCGTCCTGCTCGCCGCCGGCCTGCTGGCGGGATCGCCGGCCCTGGCCGAGACCACGACGAGCGAAGCGGTCAAGGCACCGCCGATGCCGAAGTCCTCGGTCCTGTTGCAGTCCACGACCCACAGCAACGGGGTTCCGATCGTCTACCCGACGGGCATGCCGCAGGTCACGGTGCGCGTCACCGAAATCCCGCCGGGCGCGGACACCGGTGTCCACAACCACCCCATCCCGCTGGTCACCTACATACTGACGGGCGAGCTGACCATCCGGAGCGCGTCGGGCACCACCCACCTGTACAAGAAGGGTGACGCCTTCGTGGAGATGACGGAATTCCACCGCGGGGTCAACGAGGGCAAGGATCTTGTCCGGCTGCTCGCCTTCTACATCGGCGAAGTCGGGGCGCCGCTGTCCAACAAGCCGCCTCATTGAGAGCGCCCGATAACAGGGTTGATGACGGTTGAGGGGGGCATGGCTCCCCCTCTTCCTTCCAACCGCCTGTGGTCGCTTGAACCGTTGCTCCCCCTGGAGAATCCCCATGGGGAGCGGCGGACATCCGCCTTGCGCCGGCGGCTTGATGACACGGTCAGGGTGAACAGATCCCAGCTGTGATCAACCCCTCGCAAAATTCCGCGCCCGCATCACGGTGGGCACAACCATTTGGAGCATTTTTGTGATCATTTCGGCCTTTTCCCGACCATTATAAAATAGAAAAAATTTCTTTACCTATCGAGGAAAGCAGCAGGATGCCGCCGACTCCCGCCAGCAATGCGGTATCAGGTTCGCTGATAATTCTCCCGAAAAATGTCCATAGTTTTTCCCACATTAGGTAAGCGCGTTTACGACATGATGTCGCACCGCCCTGTGGGCGCATTCCCTCGGAAGCCCGCTATCTCTAACGATAACAACATATTGAGGGATCTCTTTTGACGAGCGTTGGTCGGGATCATCGCCAAAATAGGTTTGACTCGTATGCATATACTTTCTAAGTTTTGCAACTGCTGAGCGGTATAGACGCTACAACTCCTTGTGTAGGTTCAGTGGTTCACGTACGGAGGGTCGTTATGAGGGCGTTTTGGGGTGCGGTGGTCGGCGCGACCTTGCTGATGGCTTCGGCCGGCGTGCAGGCTCAGGAAAAGCTTCGGATCGGCCACGTGCTGCCGAAGGGTTCGCAGTTCAGCGAAGCTGTGCGCGTGATGAACGAGGAACTCCAGCGCCGCACGAACAACAAGTATGTGATCGAGGAACACCCGGCCAGCGTGCTGGGCTCCGGTCCGGCCATGCTGGAGGCGGTGAAGCTCGGCACCATCGACATGGTGCTGTCGTCGTCGGGCGGCGCGCTGGCGCAGTTCAATCCGCAAATCGGCATCCTGGACCTGATGCTGCTGTTCCGGGACGAGGCGCACGCGGATCTGGTTCTGGACGGCCCCATCGGCGAGGCGCTCCTCGACTCCTTCAAGGACACCGGCACGGTTGCACTGGGTTGGGCCGAGAACGGGTTCCGGCAGCTCACCAACTCGCTCCGGCCGATCAAAACCCCGGCCGATCTGAAGGGCATGAAGGTGCGCATCGCGGAAAGCGAGCTTTACAAGCAGGCGTTCCAGACCCTGGGGGCGGAGCCCTTCTCCATGCCCTTCGCGCAGCTGTATCCCGCTCTGAAAAGCGGCCAGGCGGAAGCACAGGAGAACCCGGTCACCACCATCGTCGGCTCGAAGCTGTACGAGGTGCAGAGCCACATCACGATCAGCAAGCACACCTATTCTCCGGGCGCCATCCTGATCAACAAGGAGTTCTTCGACGAGCTGTCGCCCGAGCTGAAGACCGCCTTCATCGAGTCGGCCCGCATCGGCGGCAAGGCGTCGCGCGAGTTCGTGCGCAGCCGCGACCGCGACGGCATGAACACGCTGAAGACGACGCCGATCACCATCACCACCGACTTCGATCGCGCGGCGTTCGAAGCGGCTCTTGAGCCGTTCTACAAGGAAGCGGCCAAGAAGTTCACGATGGAAAAGATCCAGGCGATCAAGAACGCCAAGTAATCAGCACGCCTTGGTACCAACGGCGGGCGGCCTCGGCCGCCCGCGACAGCGGCGGGGAACCCGTGGGGCCGGATGTCTCGGCCTTCTGCGCCTTTCCCACCCCCCTGACGCGATCTCGCGCCCAACGTCCGAGCGACGTCTTATACAACGGGTGTCCGTATGTTTCGTTTGGCCTCGCACATGAAGATCTCGCAGAAAATCTACGTAGGCTTCATGGCCACGATCGCCTTGATCGTGTTTCTGGGCGTTCAGTTCGTAAACAACGTCGGTACCATCCGCGGCGAACTCGAACGGGTCATGGCCGTCGGTCACAACGCCATGAGCACGGCTCGCCTCGTCGAGATGAGCGAGCACATGGACCGGGCGGTTCTGACCTACATCGCATCCCAATCCGAGGCCGACCTTTTCAGCGCGCGCAAGGAAGTGGACGTCTTCGTGCGTGCCATCGGCGAGACCGACGCCCGCACGGATTCTACGGCGGACCGGGCGAGCATCAGCGCGTTGCAGAAGGCCGCTGCCAACTACCGCGCCGCCTTCGACACGACCGTGGAGGCGGTCACCCGCCGCCGCGAGGGCGTGGGCCAGTCC
>JAEZID010000599.1 GCA_023416195.1 Pseudomonadota bacterium
TGTCCTGGGCGAGGCCGACCAGTTCCGCGTCCGCCGCGTTCCAGCGGGTCAGCGCCTGCGCCAGCCGCGCCGCGAAGTCCGGGGCCAGCGCGTCGAAGCGCACATGGGCGATGTCGCGTTCGGTCGCCACGATGGTGCCGGTGGTGCGGCCCAGCCCCTCGATGTCCAGCCTGATCGCGTAGCCGTCCGCGCTCGCCAACTGCAACTCGCGCACTTGGCAGCCGCCCATGGAGATGTTGTCGAGCCGGCTCTGGAACCTCAGCCCGTCCACCTCGACCGTGCAGGCGATGTCCACGGCGATGCGGTCCTCCCGGCGGCGGTTGCCGAAGCGGGTGCCGCGCAACGACGCCGTCACGCGCCGCTTGATGCCGTAAATCTGCTTCACGAGGCCCGTGGCGTTCTCCCACAGCTCGCTGGCCTTCTTGGTGGAGCGTTCGGCCGCCTGCGCCACGTTCTCGATGCGCTCGTGGACGCTCTGCATGCTCTCGGCCATCTCGTCGGCGTTGTCCGCGATGTCGCGGGTGACGACGGCCTGTTCGGCGACGGATTCGGTGATGGAGGCGATGTCGTCCGTCACCGTCCGCACGCGGTGCGCCACGGACTCGATGGCCGTGACGGTCTGGTTGATGGAAGCCTGCATGGCCTCGATCTGGGTGCGGATGTCGCCGGTCGCGCCGTTGGTCTGGTCGGCGAGGTTCTTGACCTCGTTCGCCACCACCGCGAAGCCCCTGCCGGCGTCACCCGCCCGCGCCGCCTCGATCGAGGCGTTCAGCGCCAGCAACCGCGTTTCCTTGGCGATCTTCTCGATCAGCTTGACGACACTGCCGATGCGCTCCGACGCCTCGGCCAGCGTGGTGGCATAGCCTTGCGCCTCCTGCGAGCGGGTGGAGGCATCGCGGGAGCTTTCGGTGGCGTGCTCCACCTTGGCGGTGATCTCGCTGAAGGACTCCGACAGCCCCCGCGCGGCCAGCGCGATCAGGCGGGCGTTCATGTTGGTCTGTTCCGACGCCTGGGTGACGTGCTCGCCCTCGGTCGCCACCTTGTTGGCCGCACCCAGCACCTCGTCGGCGGCACCCTCCATGCTGGCGGCGTTGTGGCGGACGAGGTCCACCGTCTCGCGCAATTCGCGCTCGAAGCTCTCGGCGAACTCCTCCATCTCGCGGGTGACATCGGGAGTCGCGACGACGCCCGGCCGCGCCGCCAGCGACGCTTCCACCCCCATCAGCACGCCGCGGATCAGCGCCCCGACCTCCACCGCCGCGCGCTCCCGGTCGAAGCGGTGGGCGCGGATGACGTGCGCCGCCATGCGCTCCAGCAACAGCGCCCGCCCGGCCAGCGCCGAGCCCGCCCCTTGTGCGCTCTCCACGAACCCGGAGTCGAACCGTGCCGCGAGCAGGGCATCCAGATGCGCCTGCAGAGCCCGCCGCTGCTCGTCCGAATCCGCCGCTTCCCCCAGGGTCCGTTCGACCACCGGCCCCAGCGCCGCGCCCAGCGCCTGCAAGGCCGCCTCTGTGCGTGCGTCGATCCGCCAGAGCACGCGATCGGGAACCGTCGCCTCGATCGGCAGGGCTTGCGCGGCGGCTGCGGTGGGGGGCATCAGGCGTCCTCTCCGGCGATGAACCCGCTCATGGGTCGCGAAACAATCCCGAGCCTTGGACTCTTTCGCTTTATACCGGGAGATTGACAGATCATTGCTCGCGCGTACCGGGTGACCAATTGCCGCAGAGCGCGTCCGTCGCGCCACGCACCCATTACACCCTCTCCGCGAGGTCGCGGCGTGTCGATTGCAATCTTATGATTCCCGGACGCAACGCCCTTTCTTGACAGCGCCGCCGCCGGGTTCCACTGTGCGGTCTTCACGGCTGGGGTGCCCGCCTTTCCGGGGCGGGCTGAGACCACACCCATCGAACCTGATCTGGGTCATGCCAGCGAAGGGAGCCGACCGTGCGAAGCGCCGCCCCCGGCGGCGCCGTCGCGACGGCTTCCCGCCGGCCAGGAGGAGTTTCCATCCATGCGGCGGTTGTTGCCCGTTCTCCTTGGTCTTGCGATTGCGGCGGCCGGTCCGGCGCGCGCCGAGACCTTGTCCTTCCCCGTCCTCGTCCCGCTCACCGGTTTCCTGTCGCTGGAAGGCACCAGCCAGCGCAACGGCGCGGTGCTGGCGCTGAAGGACGCGCCCGCCGGCGTGACGATCTCCTCCGAGGTCATCGACACCGGCACCTCGCCGGAGGCCGCCGTGACGGCGCTGGAACGCGCGGCCGGCCGGAACGTCGCCGCCGTCGTCGCGAGCATGCTCGGCACGCAGATGCTGGCGATGCTGCCGCTGGCCGCCGAATACAAACTCCCGCTGGTCACCGTGTCCGGCACCGCCAGCATCACCGAGCAGGGCAACCCCTGGGTCTTCCGCTTCTTCCCCGGCGACGCCGTGACGAAGGCGGCGCACGCCCGCTACGTGGTGGAGGAACTGGGCAGGAAGCGCCCCGCGCTGATCTACCAGACCACCGCCTACGGCCAGTCCGGCAAGGCCCATCTGGCCGAGGCGTTCAAATCCCTCGGCGCCGACCTCGTCTTCGAGGAGGGCGTGGATCCGGCCGCCAAGGATCTCCTCCCCGTGCTGACCAAGGCGCTGGCCGCCAAGCCGGACGTGCTGGTGCTGCACCTGCATTCCGGCCCGACCGCGCTGTTCATCCGGCAGGCGGCCGCCAACGGCGTGGAGGTTCCCATCGTCGCCGGTTCCGCCATGCACCAGCCGAGCACCGCCGCCCTGCTGGAGCCCGCCGAGTTGAAGGGCGTGTGCGCGGAGACCGCCGCCTCGCCAGTCTCCGGCGGCAGCCCAGAGGTGGAGACCTTCACCGCCGCCTACCGCGCCGACTTCAACACGGAGCCCGACGCCTTCGCGCTCGGCCAATATGACGGGATGCGCATGGTGCTGGAGGCCGTGAAGGCCGGCGCCCGCACCCCCGACGACATCCGCAAGGCGCTGTCCACCGGCACGCACCGGGGCCTCGCCATGACCTACACGTCCGATGGCAAGGGCAACATGGCCCATTCGGCGGTGATCGTCTGCTACGACGGCACCTCGCGCGTGCCCAGCATCGCCAAGCGCTACGACAACGTGACGGGCGTGGTGAAGTGAGGGGAGGGCGGGGCGCGGGCCCCCTCCCTCCCACGGCTGGCGCCGTGGGTCCCTCCCTCCCCCGC
>JAEZID010000604.1 GCA_023416195.1 Pseudomonadota bacterium
GTGAAGCAGATCGCCGGCCGCGCCGGCCGCTTCGGCAAGTTCGAGGCCGGGGAGTTCGGCGTCATCGGGCGCGGCACGCCGCAGGCCCTGCGCCGCCTGCTGGACCAGGCGGACGCGCGGCTTCTGCCCACGGCGCCGCTCGCCGTGCGGCCGACGCGCGGCATGCTGGCGCGGCTGGCCGCCTATCTGGAGACGGAGGAGACCGTTCTTCTGGTGGGCTGCTTCGCCGACGCGCGCACGGCGGGGTCGCCCTACCGGGTCGGCGACCTGTCCACCCTGCGCCGGCTGGCGGCGATGCTGGACGAACGGCGTCTGGCGTTGGCCGACAAGCTCGACCTGCTGCTCGCCCCCGCCGACCTGGACGACGAGGCCGAAGCGCGCATTCTCGGCACCATTATCGCGGCGGTGGAGGCGGGGGAGGCGCAGCCCATCGGCCGCTTTGTGCCGGCGCGGCTCGACGGGCTGGACGCGGCGGCGCTGGAGGGGATGTCGCGGGCCTGCGACCTGTATTACTGGGCCGCCCGCAAGTTCCCCGCCCTGTTCCCGGAGCGCGAGGCCGTCCGCAGCCGGCGTGGCGAGGTCGGCCGGCGCCTGTCGGAGCTGCTCGCCACGCGCGGCGCGCGATCCGCCGGCACCCGGCGGGAGCCTCCGCCCAAGGCCGGCTTTCGCGGCGCCCCGCGCAAACGCTTCGGCCCCGGACGGCGCTGATCCGGCGGAACCCGACGCCGGGCGGAACTCAACGCGGGATGGGGCGTTATCCCGGCATGGACCTCATTCGCATCATCCTGGCACTGCTGCTGCCACCCTTGGGCGTCTTCCTGCAAGTGGGATTTGGCGCCCAGTTCTGGATCAACGTGTTGCTGACGTTGCTCGGCTACATACCCGGCATGATCCATGCCCTGTACGTGATCGTGAAGTACAGGGACCGCGCTCCGGTCCGTTACTGAGCGCCGAGAAGCTCCGGCGACGGATCCGCCATGGCCTGCCCGGCGGCGATTTCCCGCCGCCGGAGGTCGGCGTGCCGGTCGCGGGGGCGGCGTTCGGACAGGGCGGTCACCGTCAGGGCGAACAGGCCGTAGCCGGCCATGGCAAGGCGGGCGTCCCTCGACTCATCGGACAGCAGGGCCGCGGCGGCGAGAAAGCCGATCCCCTGGGCGGCATCGATGGCGAGGTGCTGCTCCATCGTCAGCAGGGGGGCGGCGCCCCATTCATAGTCGGTTGCGAGCGCGTAGGCGGCACTGCCCACCGCCGCCGCCCCCATCAGCGTCCGGGTGGTGCCGTGCCAGCCCATCGCGAGCGGTGCGCCTGCCAGCGCCACCCCCGCCGCGTAGTCGATCATTCCGTGGATGTGCGTGGGTATTCTCATGCCCGCTCAACAGGGCGGCGCGGCGGGCGTTCCTGCTGTTGCTCAGGCCACCGGAGCCATGAAGGCCTTGACCGTCTTGACGATCGCCTCGAACGCCACCGGCTTGAACAGGATGGCGGTCTTGTGCCGGGCATCGCCGTTCAGCAGTTCCGCCGCATTCTTCGGCAGGTTGCCGGTGACGACGACCACCGGCATGTCCGGCCGCTGTCGGCGCGTCAAGCCGATGAGCGCGTGCCCGTCCAGAACAGGCATGTTCAGGTCGGTGACCAACACGTCGCAGGGTTCCTGCTCGAAAACGCTCAGCGCCTCGCCGCCGTCGCGGGCCGCCGTGACCCGGTAGCCTTCCTGGGCGAACATCCCGGCCAGGGCCTCGCGGATGATGGGGTCGTCTTCGGCTACCAGCACATGCATCGGGCTCAGGCTCGTGCGTCTTCGGTCAAGCTCGCGATTTCTAATACAAGCGGGCACGCTCGGAAGCTGGCTTTTGGATCTATACCGAATGCGGAAGGTCGCTATGGGCAACGCCGGGGAGCATGCTTTGGTCCCGGTATATGCCGCATGGCCAGGGATGCGTTCGTTGGCACGCCAATGGTCAGATTGACAGTTCCGGACCCGCCATGCAGGGATGCCGCCCATGGCCCATCTCGCACTCGACCCCTTCACACCCGAACAGCCGCTGAAGGTCGCGCAGCAGTATGTCGCGCTGATCCACAGCGTGCTGGAGCGGCGCGACAGCCTGGACCTTGAACACGCCCGCGCCTGCCGCAACGTGGTCGAACTGGCGGCCAACCACACCATCGCCGACGTGCGTTACGACGCGGAACGGCTGATGTACTTGGCCGAACGCGCCAACGCCGACGGCTTCGCCGTGCATGAGCAGCTGATCGAGGTCGCCGCCGAACATGAGGCGGAGATCAAGCGCCTCGGCAACGACGTCATCCGGGAATACAAGGCGCTGGCGCGCAAGCTGAACATGCCGCAGCGGGTCTCGTCCCTGCTGCGCGAGGTGTTCGACGCGGCCGAGCAGTTTCAGGACGAGTGGCTGACCATCGTCCGGCAGATGCGGCATCGCGCGCTGGCCATCGGCCGCCGCCGCACGCCGGAGCTGAATCTCGTCACGGCCGGCGAGCTGTACACGGCGGCCCTGGCGGAGGTGATCGGAACGCCGGAGTCCATCGAATTGAAGCCGCGCATCGCGGGCGACATGATCGTTTACGAGATGGTGATTTCCGTTCCCCGAGACCTGTTGGCCGAGACCGACCGTCTCGCCGACCTTGCCGACAGCCTCCACGGGTGGGTCGAGCGTGTGGCGCCGCGGCTGAGCGGCGGATTGGCTTTGAGGTTCGCCGCCGATGCCCATGCTGCCTGAACATTACCTCGCGCTGGCCCGCGAATCCTCCACGGCGTTGAGCGGCGAGGGGCGCTGGTGCGCCACTGCGCGCTTCGCCTACGACGCCGTGTTCCACATGGTGGCGGGAACGGTCGGGCTCGACCCCGCGACCTTCGCCGGCAACACGCGGGCGGTGCGGGAAGCCCTGTTCGCCGCGGATCTGGATGGTGGCCCGGCGTTCCTGACGCTGGCGCGCCGGCATTGGAACACGTTGTGGCTGGTCGCCCTGCGCGCGGAGCGATCGCTCGACGAAAGCGTGCCGGAAAGCGAGGCGCGGTTGTCGCTGGCGCTCGCCGAACGCATTTTCGCCGCGCGGGCCGTGGGGCTCCAGTAACGTCATTGCCATTGTGTGTCCTTGGACGCGCCGGGAGCGCATTCCGGCGATGATGCGGCGCGTCTGCGAGCAGAATCGGTTAGGTTCTTGCGTAGGGCATAGAACCTATACTTTTGGCTTTATACGACCATTACGGTGAGGTTGTTCATTTCGGCACGAATTAAGTTTATGGGCTCTCCGTCCGATAACCTCACGGAATTTGGGATGCCCTATTCTGGTTCTGGCACCATCGTCCAGCCGGCGCAGGCACCGCATCAGGTGCTGATCGTGGAAGACGAACAGCTCGTCGCTCTCTCCCTGTCCTGCATGATCGAGGATTTGGAGCATGAGGTGTGCGCCGTCGCGGATTCGGGAGCCAAGGCCATCGAGGCCGCCACACGGCACCAGCCCAGCCTGGCGCTGGTCGATCTGCGCATCAAGGGGGCGATGGACGGGATCGACACCGCGCGGACGCTGCTGGCCATGGGCATCCCCTCCATCATCCTGTCGGGCGACGGCAACCCGGACACCCTGGCGCGGGCGCGGGACGCCGGGGCCGTGGCCTTCGTGATGAAGCCTTATTCCCTGGACGAGTTGCGGGCGGCGCTGGGAAAGGCGGCTGCCCATGGCTGACGGCGATGGCGTCAAACTGGAACCGAAGACGGCCCGGATCGGGCGGACCTCACACAGGAAAAAGAACGACGCGGGCCTGAACATGCCTGAGACCACCGACCTGGAACTGTCCGCCCGCGACCTGCTGGCGGCTCTTCGCCGTTTCAAGAAGGGTGACTTTTCGGTTCGCCTGCCGCTGCACTTCACGGGCATCGACGGGGAAATCGCCGAAGCCTTCAACGACGTGGTCGAGCTGAACGAGCAGATGACCGAGGAGTTCGGGCGCCTCAGCTCCGTCGTCGGCAAGGAAGGCAAGATCAGCCAGCGCGCCAAGCTCTCCAGCGCCACGGGCAAATGGGAGAAGTGCGTCGATTCCATCAACACGCTGATCGGCGACCTCGTGCAGCCGACCAACGAGGTGGCGCGCGTGATCGGCGCGGTCGCGAAGGGCGACCTGTCGCAGACGATGGTGCTGGAGATCGACGGGCGCCCCCTGCGCGGTGAATTCTTGCGCATCGGCAAGATCGTGAACACCATGGTCGGGCAGCTGAACAGCTTCGCGTCGGAAGTGACCCGCGTGGCCCGCGAGGTGGGCACGGAAGGAAAGCTCGGCGGTCAGGCGCGCGTGGAGGGCGTGGCCGGCACCTGGAAGGACCTGACCGACAACGTGAACGCCATGGCGGCGAACCTGACCGCACAGGTGCGCAACATCGCCGAGGTGACAACGGCGGTGGCGAACGGCGATCTGTCCATGAAGATCACCGTGGACGTGAAGGGCGAGATCCTGGAACTGAAGAACACCATCAACATCATGGTGGATCAGCTCGGTTCGTTCGCCTCCGAGGTGACGCGCGTGGCCCGCGAGGTCGGCACGGAAGGCCGGCTGGGCGGACAGGCGGTGGTGAAGGGGGTTGCCGGCACTTGGAAGGATCTGACCGACAACGTGAACCTGATGGCGACGAACCTGACCGCACAGGTGCGCAACATCGCCGAGGTGACGACCGCCGTCGCGAAGGGCGATCTGTCGAAGAAGATCACCGTCGATGTGAAGGGCGAGATCCTGGAGCTGAAGAACACCATCAACACGATGGTCGATCAGCTCAACAGCTTCGCCAGTGAGGTGACGCGCGTGGCGCGTGAGGTGGGCTCCGAGG